>JAZNJT010000120.1:0-2456 GCA_045578145.1 Acutalibacteraceae bacterium | reverse complement strand
ACACAACCTTTAAAATTTCAGCCTTTGCAATTTCCGTTCTTCCCAAAATAAGATTCACAAGTTCTTTAGTAGTATTGTTCTGTTCGTACGAAGAAAGGGCAGTGCAATGCATGGCGGATTTTAAAACAATTTTACCGATTACCTCTGCACCGTATTCTTTATCTTGTGGAATATCTATTTTTAGTAGAGGTTCCTCTGTATTGCTTTGGACTTCGGTAGAAATCTTTTCTTTAAGCTCGGATAATTCTTTTATTAGCTCTTCTGCTTTTGTCTTCAATTGCTCATTTTCTTTTTGGAGCTTTCTGTTTTGAGCATGCAAGTCATCTGATCTTTTGAACAGTTCAGTATTAAGTTTTATTAAGTCCTTTTTTCTCATATATGTCACCTCAGGTTTTTTAGAAATCTTGATTTTGAAAATCTTACAATTATAAACATTAAAACGATAGTAATCAGAGCACCGCCCATATCTATGCAGACATCTCTTAATTCACAACTTCTGCCTGGGATAAAGCTTTGATGTATTTCGTCGCTTATGGAATATAAAAGGCAAATAACCGTACTTAAAGCTGTACGAATTTTTAAAGCCAGAGTTTTGTATGTAACAAGACTTAAAAACGCCAGCACACCCATAAGAGCATAGGCGGTAAAATGCGCGCCTTTTCGCACCATAAACTGAAACGAACCGATAATTTCAGTTTGTTTTTCGGGTGTGAGGTCTTCAAAATTCTCTATTAATAACCTTGCAAAAAAACTGATTACCGAACCACTTGTGGCCGAGGATTGATCGGCTGTCTGAGAAGACATATTAAAAATAAATACCATAAGTGATATAAGCAGAACCACAGTTATAATTCTAAAAAGCTTCATATAATTCACTTTCTTTAAAAAATCCGTCATCTGCGCGATGACGGATTAAAATTTATCCTACTCTTCTGAAATAACTCATAGGGTTAACCCAACTGTCATTTCTCATAAGACCGAAGTGCAGGTGGTAACCGGTAGAGTCGCCTGTTGTGCCGACATAACCCAAAACCTGACCTTGTTTTACATATTGACCGTTGCTAACAGCCACAGTGTCCATATGGGCATACATAGCTTTGTAAACCGAACCGCCGATATTACCGTGGTTAACACCCACGTGATTACCCCAACCGCTTCCGCATCTGCAACGGCTTGATTTTGTTTTATGGGGACAAGCAGAATAAGTTCGGTAAACTGTACCGTCAGTAATAGCAACAATAGGCTTGCCGTATATTGCACCGTTTGAGATATCTATACCATAGTGGTTAGTACCCCAACGCGGACCGTAGTAAGAGGTAATGTTCATACAGCTTGGTACAGGCCAGATGAAGCCCTCGACTGTGTTTATAAAGGAATTATGTTCTGCACCGCCGTAAAGAATTTCGTTAAGATACTGTGTTTTTTCCTTAATCTGCGCTTCGACAGCCTTATTATCTTTTTCGGCATCTTTTTGGGCAGAGTTAATTGAGTTATAAAGTGACTGTGCTTCATTTTCTTCAGCTTTCAACTGTTTTTGAGCTGTAAGCACTGTATTCTTTACAGAAACCTGTTCATCTAAAAGTTTTTTGTTTTCTTGATTTTTTTCTTCAAGACCTTTTATGACTGCAGCCAAATCTTCAATCATTTTTTTATCGTGTGAAGAAACAGAAGAGGTGAGCTGTGTGAGCTGTAAAAACTGAGCAAAGTCTTCAGCACCTAACAAAATCTGTATACCGCTGTTCTGATTGCTCATATAAATTGCACGAAGACGTTTTTTGAAGGTTGTTTTGCTATCCTCAATTTCAGCGTTGGTAGCGTCAATTTGTTTTTGGTTTTCTGCAATTTTTGAGTTAATGGAACTGATTTGACTGTTGCATTTATTGATTTGCGCTTGTGTATTACTGATTTTTTTCTGCACAGCCGAAAGAACTGCTGCCTGATTATTTTTGTCCTTTTTAAGACGGGCAATCTCAGACTCGATTTTTTTCGACTCTGCCTGTAGTTTTGCAATTTCATTACGTAAAGAACTTTCGGTATCCGCCTTTACAAAAAGTGGGAAATTAATAGCTGTTACGAAAATAAATAGAGATAACACAAGCGAAAAAATGCGCTTTAGGGTTTTATTCATAAAATCCTCCGTTAGAGATTAAATTGCTGCAAATTCGCTGCCCTCTTTTCTGAGGTACTTGCTTATCATAATAACACTTCCGATAATACCTGCCAAAACACCGATAACTACGAATACCGCTAACAGTATCCAAGCCATATCACCGTATTTAACAATATCGGTAGTGCCAAGGGTTGAAATAATAGTCTCGGTTGCTACTCTGTAGCAGAAATAAAGTATACCCTCTGCAATAAGAGCAGATATAAGACCTATCAGCATACCTTCTACAACAAAGGGGATACGCACAAATGCATCGGTAGCGCCGACAGCTTTCATTATGCTTATTTCA
>JAZNJT010000119.1:0-19833 GCA_045578145.1 Acutalibacteraceae bacterium | reverse complement strand
TCGCTTACATACGAAGAAAAACTTGAGATAAACAAGGAATGGGTAAGACGTTGGGAGCGGATATTACCTCAAGCATATAAAAATTATCCTGAAGCGTTTGCAGAATTAGAGGAAGTATCACCTGAAGCTAGAGAGCGGTATTATCAAATTTTCCCTGAAAAAAGAAAGCTGCCCTCGGAAGCGTGATTCCGAAGACAGCAAAGAAAAATTAAACTAAAAACATTTTAGCAGACTTTTGCAGAAAAGTCAAATTAATTTAAGGAGAAAATTTAATGAATAGTTTTATTATAATCGAGGGCTTAGCGCTATGGTTGTTTTTTATAATTATTTTCTTTGTGTTTATTGCCTTTCTTATGTACGGCATAGCGTACATAAATGCAGTAAGTAAGAATGAAAGATTAAAGCAGAGAAATAGATACCTCAGAAGAAAGCTTGCCTATACCGAGCAGGAGTATTACAGGGCAACCTTTAAAGTGACGGAGGTGGAGAGTGATGGCTGAATGTATTAAAAGCGGTGAAAATATAGGCGAAAATAATGCATATTTCTACGGCTTTGAATGTAGAAATAAGGAGCGTTTTACTTGTCCTAATTATAGTCATGTTTTTATAGATGGTACGAATTGTTGTTTACTGCGCAAGAAACGTGATGTGAGAGCTCTTTTAGGACTTAAGGGGAATACATAAATGAAACATATATTTATCTGTGCAAATTATCAAGGTTTAGAGGAGAATTATTTTAAAGCTTTAAATTATTGCAAGTATGTAGCTAAAAAAGGGTATATACCGTTAAGCATAATTACAATGTATCACGGGACTTTAAATGAAAACATAACAAAAGAGCGCAATATTATTTTGGAAGCCTCAAAATCACTTATTAATATATGTGATGAGGTATGGGTTTTTGGGAAATGTGCTGATACGCTTATAGCTGATGTTGTGGGGAGCGGAAAGCCTGTTATATATGTAAAGGATAATTTTTCTTTCAATGATGAGTCAGAGATCTTAAGCGTAATAATGCGTGAGTTTGAATCGCAAACAGGCAGAACGGTAAACCGTTCTATATTAGAAAGCGTATTATATTATCTTAATCAAGGCTTTTCAAGCGAGCTTATAATTGCCGCTATTAAAAAGACAGGCAAAGCAAATGCAGGTTGGAATTATACCGAGGGGATACTCAGAAACTGTTTAAAACGCGGTATAACAACTGTCGAGGAATTTTCAAAGTCAGGCGCACCTCAAAAGGAAGAAAACAATATCGCGGTTTATGACCTTGATTTATTTGAAGAAATGCTTAGAAGCAAGGACTGATGCGTAAAACCGCATCAGTCTAAAAAATCGGTTTTGCAGTTGAGTGCAAAACCTGAAGTTAAGAAATTTCAAAAAGTCGGTTAAATACCGATTTAAACCTTGATAAGAAGTATTAACTAACGGAAAAATTAAAGGTGTAAAAATGAAAGCAATATACAGAAAGAGGGTAATCAAGGCAGGCAATACCTTGGAGGTGGAGTATACATACCCTACAAGGTTTGGAAATGAACTCACACGCGAGCATCACGCACAGGCTGCACCCGAAGCGATGAAAGCATACAACGAGGAGTTAGCCATCAGAAAGCTTACCCGAATTATTAACACTAATTTTAAACCTGATGACTGGTTTATAACCTTCCACTATGAAAAGGAGAAGCGGCCGCCGAGCTATGAGGAAGCTTGCAAACAACTTAGCGGATTTATGCGGCAACTCAGAAAACAATATGCTGAATGGGATATTGAGTTTAAGTATATCAAAAGAACGGCTTACGGAGAGCGCGGAGGAGTGCATCATCATGTAGTGTTGCCGCGCGGTGAGGATATGCGAAAGATTTCTTCACTTTGGAGGCGGTATGTTAAATCGGCTATGAAGGTGAGACCACCTGATTGCCGAGCGTTGTATGATACAGGCGAATATTCCTCGCTTGCGGCATACATAGTGAAGCAAAGCTCTCCTGAGGATTCGGCGCATATTAAAAAATGGGTGGGCAGCAGAAATCTTCTGAAACCTGTTGTAAGGTCCGTAGATGATGTTGCAGATATTAAGTGGAAAGAACCGCCGATAGCGCCGTCAGGCTACTACATAGACCAAGACAGTATTAGAGCAGGAGTAAACCCGATAACCAATAAACCGTTTTTGTTTTACAGGGCTGTTAAATTACCATCTGATTTTCATTGTTATGACGAGAGCGGAAAACGTATTTACGGCAGCGAGGCTCTTAAATATTTCAGACGCCATAATAGAAATTGGATTAAGGATAATTGGGACAAGCTCTGCCCTGAGGGTGATATTATTTTTAAGAACAAAGAAGGAGTAAGACAAGATGAATGAATTATTATTTAATCAAGTAAAAGATAAGTTGAATAAGGAAACATCAGAATCAAAACTGGGAGGAGCTGCTAATGTTGTTTTAGAACCGGTAAAAAAAGCATTATTGGAATTCTGCAAACAGGAAAAGGAATTCGCACAGGCAATACTCGAAAATGATAAAAAGATAACTGATTGTTGTACCGAGATTACAAAAGGAGTTGGTAAAGCTGTTAGCGACCTTGAGATATACAAGAGAGCGGTACAGTTTTATTTCACTGGAGCAGACATTGAATTTCAAATGAAAATAGACCTTTGTGCTTCTGTTAAGAGTTCCTCAAAGAATGATATAAAGATATCATTAATGGATTTGATGTGAGGTGTAGCATGGCGAATAATATTAAGTTTACCGAATATACTCAAAGGGAGTTAAAGATAATTAATCTTTTATTTAGTCCGTATCTGTTCTATGAGGATTTAAACAGCAAAACAAGAAGATGTATTTGCACCGCTTGCGGCCAAGAATATGAGGTAACCTCTAATAGTTATGATATTTTTACCGCTTGTCATAATGATGAGGTTATTTGCGAAAGGTGCAAAAGAACGGTAAAAGCCAAAAGTAAAGGTAAAGCAAAGTCTTGCAAAAACCTATATGAAGAACATCGAGTGGTTGTGATACATAGGATTGATGCAAATAAAATTGAAATACTTGCCGATGTGGCATATAAGAGATATTACAACGGCATTTATAACCCACAAGTTGATTTTTATAAAAGCAGTAGATATATATTACAACCCGGTAAGGCAAGGCATTTTGATTGGCTTTGGTATCATAAAGAATGGTTTGAAAGAAAAAAAATCGGCGAACCTTTTTATATCAAAAATAATGGCGGTTGTTTTTGGTATGAACCTGACAATAGTTATAACATAATCGGAATGGAAAAATTAAATAATACATTTCTAAAATATCAATTACTCGATGAATATGAAGACGAACAAATTCAAAGAAATCGCCATAGAAGAATAATCAATTTTAAAGAGGTCTCGTATTTATGCCATTTTGCTGAGCACCCACAAATCGAAGTTTTACAGAAGTTAGGATATTATGAAATAGTCAGGAATTTAGTGGAACTGAATAATAAATCTTATCCTTACGTTAATTGGAATGCTGATACATTAACAGGATTCTTTAAAATGACAAAGCAAGAACTCAAAGAATTCCGAAAGATAAATGGAGATTATAATCTGTTAAAGTTGTTCTGGGTTATGAAAAAACATTTTAAAAGTAAAAAGCCGTTACAGGATGCAGTTAAGATTCGAAGTGAAATCAAGGGAGCAATAATCTCTTCGGAAGCGGATTTTTTGCGTGAAGCGATATCGGACATTAAAAGAAATAAACTTTCGATTATTGAAACGGTGCGGTACCTAATTAAGCAACAAGAAAAAAAGGGGGACTTTGATACAGTAAGAAGAGAATATTTCGATTATTACCGAATGGCTAATGATTTAAATTACGATTTTACTATTCACAATGTCTTATATCCGCCAAATTTAAAGCGTGCTCATGACCTTGCAAATGAGACACATATAGTTTGGCTTGAAGAAAAGAAAGCAAAAGAAGAAGCAGAACGCGATAAGAAAGCACAAAAAATGTTGCGAAAAAAGGATATTCAATATTACTTCACAGATGGAAAATATTTAATAACAGTTCCTCATAGTACAAAAGAAATTTTGGAAGAGGGAAGACGTCAGCAACATTGTGTTGGGGGATATGCTGGGCGCCACATAGAAGGCAAATTGACTATATGTTTTTTGCGAAAGGTTAAAGAACCCCAAAAACCGTTTTATACCATTGAAATGCACGGAAAATCTTTAACACAGGTACAGGGTTTCAATAACAGAACACCATTAACACCTCAGGCAAAAGTATTTTTCGACAAATGGCTCAAGTGGGTGAGTTTAGGCAGTAAACGAGATTCGGACGGAAACCCAATTTTAGAAAAGTTAATACAAAAAACTTAGGAGGAAATAAAAATGGAAAATTTAACAATCAGCAAAGAGAAACAAGAGGCTTTAGAACTTCATCAGCAAATATTATTCTCGGCCGAGAGAGCGGTTTCGGCTTATGTTGAAACCTGTAAAGGCTTAAAACGCATGAGGGATACAAAACTTTATATTGAACTTGGCTTTGAAACCTTTGAGGATTACAGCGAAAAGGCAGTTGGTATTAAGCAAAGACAAGCATATTATTATATTTCAACACTTGAAAAATTAGGAGAGCCGTTTTTGCAGTCAAATGCAAACCTCGGCCCGTCTAAGTTGGCTTTGCTTACCGAAATACCGCTTACGGAACGTGAGCAGTTTGTAGAGGAAAACGACCTTGCAGGAATGACAGTTGAAAAGGTAAAGGAACTTGTGGCAGAAAACAATGCTAAAGGTGAGCAGATTGAAATGCTCACAGATGAGCGCGACAGTATCCGCGAAGAACGTGACGAAGTTAATACCGAGCTATCGGCCGCCGAAAAGAAAATATCCGAATTAGAAAAAGAACTTGAAGAGGTTAAAAGCAAGCCTACTGAGGTTGCTGTTCAGGAGCCCGATGAGGAAACCTTAGAGCGTATTCGCACCGAAGAAAGAGAAGCTGTGAAGAAAGAATTTGAAAAGACCTCTAAGACTGAGAAAAAAGAGCTTAAAGAAAAACTAAAGGCCGAACAGGAAAAGGCAGTAGCGGAAGCTACCCAAAAAGCTCAAAAGGAGCTTGAGGAATATAAAGCTAAGGTAGCTGAAGCAGAAAGCGCATCTGCACAAGCTTTAGAGAGAGCGGAGCAACTACAAAAGCAATTAGCCGTTAGTTCTTCGCCTGAAGCTACTAAATTTTCCTTTTTCTTCGATGCAGTAAACGCTGATTTCGAAAAAATGATTGATTCGCTTAAAAAACTTAAAGAAGAAAATCCTGAGGTTGCCGAAAAATATGCAGGTGCTATGAAAAAGTATTATGGCATAATAGCCGATAAATTCAAGGCAATCGGATTTGATATTACTGATGATGCAAAAATGGAAGGTACAGAAAATGCTAACTCTTCCGATAAAGCGTAAATGGTTTGATATGATTGCCAGTGGTGTAAAAACGGAGGAATATAGAGATCTTACCGAGTATTATAAAAGCCGTTTTAGAAAATATGCTGCGAAGTCTGATTTCAAGATACGTTTTCGCGCAGGATACAGAGCCGATTCACCGCTTATGGAGTGTATAGTATCGTTATTTGTTGGGAGCGGCCGCGCCGAATGGGGTGCACCTGTAAATTGGTTTGGATTTATTTTAAAAATACATAATGTGGAGGTAATAAGATGGAATTAGCAACTTGTAAATATTGCGGACAAATTTTAACTATTGAGCTACCCGAAGGGGCAACCCACGAACAAGCACTAGAAGAGGGTACGATGAATTGCAGTTGTGTTATGGCGAGAACATATCAGCAAATGCAAGAACGCGCTGCGGCCGCAAAAATTGAACTTGAAGAAATGCTCTTGCAAGATGATGAAATTCACAATATAAAGGCTGTAGATAAAGAAATATTTGATTTGCTCACTTCAGCTATTGATATTATGGCAAAGGACAAGATTTATAAAATAACATTAGGTCTTTGTTCGGGGGGACAGATAGTTGACCTAATCAACCGCCTACAAGCAGAGAATGAGAGGTTGGAAGAGGAAAATAAGACTTTAAAAAGAGATAACAACTTTAACGAGAGCGGAATATTTAATTTGTTGTATGGTGCATTGGTTTATACAAAAACATTTGATGACTTCAACAAATTTAAAAAAGGCTTCAAAGCCGAAGCATACAAAGAGTTTGCGGAAAGGTTTAAGAAAAAGTTATCTCAAAAATACACCACATCACTTTGGAAAGTGTATTGCGAAGAAATTGACAACACCTTAAAAGAATTGGTGGGTGAGGATAATGGCTCTGAGTAAGGAATTATTCGTAAAATCTTGTAAACGGTGTGAAAAGACCTTTAGGACAGATGATGACAAAATCAAAGAATGCCCTTCATGCAGAGAGAAGCGCCGAGAATACAGAGAACAATATAAATCTCTGAAGAAAGAGAAATTTCACCGTACTGCACCCGATACCGTTTCTCTGGATAAGCTTACCGCTATTATAGAAAAATACAACACACAACACGGTACCTGTTATACATACGGTCAGTTTGTGTGTTTGGTGCATAACAAAAAGATAGAATTGTGAGGTGATTATGTTATAAATGAAAAAATATATTAGCACACGTGCAAAATGTCCTTATTATAAACACGAATCAAGGCAAGTTATAGATTGTACAGGAGTGACTGACGGAACAGTTTTACATCTTGCATTTGCAGATGCTACGAAAAGCTTTAATTATAAAAAAACAAAATGTAAGCAAGACTACAAAGATTGTCCTATTTACAAAATGTTAAAAGAACAAATAAATAACAAACCATTCAGTTGAGCATATCTTTCGGGATGTGCTCTTTCTGCATAAGTTAGGGGGTGGTGTTTTTTTATTACAATACCATTTAAAATTATTTAGAGGAAATTAATTATTAATAGGCGATATGATGTGAGCAAAAGCTATTTAAAAGATAAAAAATATTTAGCCGCAAGAGAAAAAGCTTTGAAGCGTGATAAATACAAGTGTAAGCGATGTCTTAGGTTTGGGAAGAACGTTTCAGCTGATACTACCCATCACATTTATCCAGTTGAGTTTTTTCCGCAGTGGAAATTTTCTTTATGGAATCTCATATCGCTATGCCGCGACTGTCACAACAAAATGCATAATAGAGATTCACACGAATTAACAGTCGAGGGAATTGCTCTTCAAAAGAAGATAACCCCCCCTCAAAACAAAATTAAAATTAATTATTCGGGAACCGAGGAGGGCAACTCTTTCCCCCTCTAGAATGTTTATAAAATTTTTTTGAAGGTTATATTAATATTTTTTGACATTAAAAAATTCTCGCGCGTAAATATGTAATTCATCTAATAAATGGCAAGGAGGCTTATTGAATGGAAAGTATAAAGAAAATACGCGAAAAAACCGTTGAAAATATGAAAAAACTTAATACATACAAACCTGAATATGAGCCAATTATTGATATTTATGCAGAAATGTGTCACCAATATCAGAAGCTTATATCGGAGTGGAAAAAGAAGAAATATGAATGCGGTAGTATGACGGCCGCGGGCGGAGGCAAAAAGCATCCTCTTGTTGCTACGATTGAATCATTACGCAAAGATATACTTTCTTATTCTGACAGACTTTGCCTAAATCCCAAGTCAATGATGGAGGAGAAAGGCAAAAAACCAAAATCTAAAAGTAGGCTTGAATCGATAGTGATGCCTGGTGCGTAAGATTTGTAATTATCCTAATTATGATACCGTAATCAATTATGCACGTGGAGTTATTGAAGATGAAGATGCCTGTAAAAATTTAAAACTCGGTTGCAAAAGGTTTTTAACTGACCTTGAACGACAAGATTTTGACTTTAATCCTAAAAATGCCGAGTATGTGATTATGCTGATAGAAAAAACATTTTGCCATCAAAAAGGGGAGCGGTTAGACGGTACACCCTTACGTGGACAACCGTTTTTATTAGAACCATATCACAAATTTATAGTTTATAACTTGCTTGGATTTTATATTGCAGGAACTAATGTTGTAAGATTCCACGAAGCTTTTATATTCATTCCTCGTAAAAACATTAAAACCACCTTTGCGGGTGCGCTTGCTTGGGCTTTGGGTATTTTATATCGAAAGTCAGGAAGTCAGATTTATATTACGGCTGCAGCGCTTTCCCAATCCTTACAAAGCTGGAATTTTATTAAATGGAATATTGAGGATATGGGAGAAGCGGATAGTTTTAGAATTGTTGATAACAACAATGAACATTCTATATCACGAGAGTTTTCGGATGGTTCGCTGTTTATTCAAGCCTTAGCTGCTAATCCTGATGCACAGGACAGCTTTAACTGTAATATTGCGATAGCTGACGAAATACATGCTTATAAATCGCCAAAGCAATACAACATCATTAAAGAAGCAATGAAAGCTTATACAAATAAGCTTATGATTGGAATTACAACCGCAGGCGATAATATGAACAGTTTTTGTTATAGGCGCTTGCAGTATTGCAAAAAGATTTTAAACGGCTCTGTCAATGATGATAGTTATTTTATTTTTATAACCGAAGCTGATGCTGATGAAAACGGCAATATTGATTTTACAAATCCAAAAGTACATAAGCAGGCAAATCCAGCTTATGGGGTATCCATAAGAGAAGCCGATATTCTTAATGATAGCTTACAAGCTCTCAATGACCCGCAACAAAGAAAAGATTTTTTAGCAAAATCTTTGAATGTATATACCAGCGCACTAAAGGCTTATTTTAATCTTGATGAGTTTAGAAGGTCTGACGAAAAGTATAATTGGACAATTGAAGAATTATTAAAATTACCGATTAAATGGTATGGCGGCTCTGACCTTTCAAAGATGCACGACCTCACTGCATCGGTATTATATGGAACGTATAAAGATGTGGATATTATTATACCTCATTGTTGGTTTCCAATAATTGCTGCTCATCAGAAAGCTGAGGAAGATAATATCCCGCTTTTTGGTTGGCAAGATGATGGTTGGCTCGATATGAGTAACGATGCGACAGTAAACCATGCGGAAATTATTAATTGGTATAAAAAAATGAAATCTCGCGGTTTCAAAATTGATGAAATTGGGCACGACCGTAAATTTTGCAGAGAATATTTTATCGGAATGAAGAAAGCGGGATTCAGAATAATAGACCAGCCGCAGTATTTTTATAAAAAATCGGAAGGTTTTAGGCATATCGAAAGAAAAGCGAAAAACGGTAAATTGTATTATATGCACGCAGAACCGTTTGAATATTGCCTTCAAAATGTTAAGGCGATAGAAAAAACTGATGATATGATTCAATATGAAAAAATCGGCGAAACAGACCGTATAGATGTTTTTGACGCGGCAGTTTTTGCTTGTGTAAGAATGCTTGAAGCGCTTGAAAAGCGCGGGAAATCACAAGAATGGTTAGGAGATGAATAATTTATGCAAAAGTTAAAAGCACGTATACGCTCAAAACAAAGTGAATTACTGCTTTGTTCTTCTGATACTTTTAATATGATGCTTCGCTCTGGATATACGAGATTATCTGAAAATCCTGAGGTTGTTTCGGCAGTAAATTTTATAGCGGACCAGCTCTCTATAATGACAATACGGCTTATGCATAACACTAAAAACGGTGATGAACGTATTAAAAATGAATTATCAAGAAAAATAGATATTGAGCCATGTAAATTTTTAACTCGTCAGCAATGGATTAAAAAGATTGTTCGTGACATGTTAATACCTGGAAATTCAGTACATATTCCTTACTATATAGGCTCGGTTTTAGATGATATTCAACCGTTACCGTCTTCACAGGTAAATTTTATAAATGAGAATTACGGGTACAAAATTTTATACAACGGAATAACGCTATATCCTGACGAAGTGCTTCACTTTACATATAACGAAGACCCTGATACACCTTGGCTTGGTAGAGGGCTTAGACCTATATTACGGCCTCTTGTGCAACGATTATCACAAGCCAGAACAACAACTACAAGTCTTATGGAAAGCCCTGTTCCCTCGATAATTGTAAAAGTTGATGGGTTGACCGAGGAGTTTGCTTCATCAACAGGTAGAAAAAAATTGGGTGAACAATTTATTGATTCAAACGAAAACGGGAGACCGTGGTTTATTCCGGCTGAGGCTTTCGAGATAGAACAGGTAAAGCCATTGAATATAAATGACCTAGCCATTCCAAACACTATAACGCTTGATAAACGTACAGCAGCCGCTATTGTTGGTGTGCCGCCGTTTATTGTGGGCGAAGGTAAATTTGATAAGGAAGAGTATAACAATTTTGTATCTACAAGAATGCTACCGATAGCGCGAAATGTAGACCAACAATTAACACGAAAACTTATCTATTCTCCAAATTGGTATTTTCAATTTAATCCTCGCTCACTATATTCATATTCTATAACTGAGCTTGCTGAAGTTGACTGTAATTTGGTAGACCGAGCTATCATCGACAGAAATGAAGCGAGAGCGGATATGGGACGTGACCCAAGAGAAGGACTATCTGAACTTGCTATTTTGGAAAACTATATTCCATATAGCAAAATAGGAGACCAAAAAAAGTTACAGGAGGTGGAAGATAATAATGCTAAAAATGGCAACTCGTAGCTTGAGTGCTCAGTATTTTAGAACACTTGAAGCTGAAGGTCAGAAGCAAATTGAGTGTTATTTTGCGGTTTTTGATGATGTTTTTGAGTGGGCTAAAAATTGTACCGAAACAATCGATAGACACGCTTTTGACGAAACTATTGATGATGATATTAGAGCATTAATTAACCATGACACAACGCTTGTTTTAGGCCGTACAAAAGCAGGAACATTGAAACTCTCTATTGATGATAAAGGTCTTAAAGGTACCATTATTATAAATGAAGAGGACCAAGATGCGCTTAACCTTTATGCAAAAGTAAAGCGCGGAGATGTTAATCAGTGTTCAATAGGTTTTGATATACTTGCCGAAGAATCTACACAGGAAAACGGACGATACAATTGGCGTATCATGAAAATCCGATTATATGAAGTGTCTATTGTTACGTTCCCTGCGTATGAAAAAACCGAGGCAAATATTCGTGAAAATAGAAAAAGTCAGTTATTTGATATCTGGCAAAAAAGAATGAAGGAGCGATTTGAGAATGTTAAAACTTCTTATGTTAAGAAAGAAACTTGAAACCGCAAAGGAAGAATTGCGTAAACATCTTGAGAGCGGTGCAGAACTTCGCAACCGCAGAGATGCATTTGAATTAAGGCAAAAGGAAATAGAAGAATCTATCGCGGAAATTAACGCCGATTCCACACAGGAAGAACGCGATGCTGTAGACCAGGCTATTTCTGAGCAAGAAGAAAACGGTAAAACTCTTGTTGAAGATGAGGAAACCTTTGAAACCCAAAAGTGTGACCTCGAAAAGAATGTTTCCGATATCGAAAAAGAAATTACTGAAATTGAGGAACGTACTAAAATCGCAGGACGTTCAACTCCCCAAACAAATAATAAAGAAAGACAGGTTGAAAATACAGTGAAAAACAGAACTAAATTTTTTGGAATGAATATGGAGCAACGCTCAGCTTTCGTTGCACGTGAAGATGTTAAAAATTTCCTTACAGATGTACGTAGTCGTTTTGGTGCGGCACGTGGGGAAACAAGAGGTATCAGCGGCAGTGAGGTTACGGTACCTACCATTATGCTCGATGTAATCAGAGAAAACATCTATGATTACTCAAAACTTATTAAATATGTTCGTCTTAGAAACGTTAAAGGAAAAGCTCGTCAACCTATTTTAGGTGAAGTACCTGAGGCAGTTTGGACTGAAGCTACAAAGTATCTTAATGAGCTTGATATGAGCCTTAATGCGATTGAAGCAGATGCCTTCAAGTTGGGTGGTTATATCAGTATTCCAAATTCAGTGCTTGAAGATGGAGAAGATATTAACCTTGCTGCTGAAATTATGGAAGCTATGGGCGAAGCTGTCGGCAAGGCGATTGACCGCGCTATTCCTTATGGTACAGGTGTTAAAATGCCACTTGGATTTATTACCCGACTTGCACAGAAATCAAAGCCTGAAAATTATCCTGATTTTGCTCCTGAATGGAAAGATTTGAGCGATAGCAATATTATTAAGCTTAATGCTACAAATAAAACAGGAGTGGAGTTCTTTGCTGCACTTATTGAAATACTTGGCAGAGCTAAGCCGAAGGGTGCTGTTGGCGCTCCTGTTTGGTTAATGACACGTCAGACACATCTTACCATTATGGCTAAAGCTCTTGCATTTAATGCAGCGGCCGCTTTAACAGCCGGTATGATTAACACAATGCCTATCGTAGGCGGCGATATTATAGAGCTTGATGAAAGCATTATGCCTGAAAATCATATTGCAGGTGGCTACGGTGAAAAATATCTCCTAGCAGAACGTGGTGGTGCTTCTCTTACTACATCAGAGCATGCGAAATTCATTGAAGACCAAACTGTTGTTAAATCAACACACCGTTATGACGGCATGCCTATTTCCGCCGAATCATTTATTTTAGTTTCGATTGACGGTCTTGCACCTGTAACATCAGTTGATTTTGCAGAAGATTACGCTAATACCGATTTAGGTATTCTTTCAGTATCGGCTGAGTTTAACGAAGAACTGAAAGCAACAGTTACCGTTGAGGGCGACAATGATGGCGCTTTAGCATATAAGGTTGCTTCACAGCCTGTAAGTGTTAAGAAGGGCGCAAAGGCTACAGGATTCACTTCTTGGGATGGAGTATCTGATATCGAAGCTGATACAGGTAACTACATAACAGTGGTTGAGCTTGATGGCAAAAAGAAAATTATAGCTTCAGGTAGTGCTGTTGTGACCGCTGCAGAGTAAATAACAAGGAGGAGTTAAAGTGTATAATAAAGAATTAGCGCTTCAGCTCCTTAAGGCTCGAATGGATAGGGCGGGGCTTGATGTTCCGCCTGACCTTCTGAGTTATTGGGAAAACCGCCTTGAAGATGCAAATAAAAAACTGACTGACAAAGGCGTTGTGTTTGATGATGAAGAAAAATCTATTCAGGATAATGCTTTAATTGCAGATTATGCGGCTTGGATGTTAAAAAATCGCGATGAATCAGGAGCAATGCCAAAATGGTTAAGGCTTGAAATACGGGAGAGGTTCTTGAAGGGAGCGGTTAAAAATGTATTATAATTTACTTTTAACACTACGTAAAAAGAGCTGTGTCGATTTTGATAAGATAGGTAATGATATATCAGAGTATACTGAAACAAAGGCTTACGGTGGCGAAATTTCAGTAACTCAGAGCGAGTATTTTGCCGCCGCATCCCAAGATTTTAAGCCCGAAAGGGTTATTGAGATATGGGATAGAGATTATAACGATGAAGAACAGTGTAAGCTTCCTGATGGCACATTGTATGAAATATACCGTTCTTTTTATCGTTGCAAGGATTCAAAACGAGAATTATATTTGAGGTTGCCGTAATGAATATAAGCATTGATGAATTAGCAGATGAGGTTGTATCTGCGCTTGAAACATACACGGAAGAGATAACTGAGGATATAAAGGTTGAGGTTACCAAAGCGGGAGAATATGCTAAGGAAATCGTAAAGGGAGCTTCTCCTGAACTAACAGGGGATTATAAAAAAGGCTGGGCGGTAAAAGAGGCTTATGACGGACCGAATGACCGTAGAGTTATTATACATAACCGAACAGACTATCAGCTCACACACTTATTGGAACACGGTTTTGTCGGACGAGATGGTAAAAGGGTAGAGGGACAACCTCATATTGCTGATGCGCAGTTGAAAGCGGAACAATATTTTGAAAAGAGCGTGGAGGAAATCTTAGCAAAATGAATTATGAAAAGCTTTTTGAAATATTAAATTCAAGCGGTATACCTTTCAGATATCACCACTTTAAAGGTCCACCACCAATACCTTACGGAGTATATTTGTTTACTGGCGCTGATGCAATATATGCAGACGGTGGTACACCGAAACATTTTGATAATATAAGAATTGAATTATATACCGACAAGAAATGTCCCGAAACTGAAAAACAGTTAGAGGATAAACTTAAAGAAAATGAAATAGCTTTTGAAATAGTAGGCGAATCCTATATTAAAGAAGAAAAGTTATTTATGAAAATTTATGAAATTTAGGAGGTTAGATTTATGCCAGATACTAATCAGAAAAATAAATTGAAATTCAAACTAAAAAGGTGTTATTACGCACCTGCAACAATTGATGATGATACAGAGGTTGTAAGTTACGGTAAGCCTGTTAGAATTCCGCTTAGTGTGTCGGTATCATTAAATCCGAAAGGCGACCTTATTAAAATCTATGCTGACGGCCAAGAGTATATCATTGGTAGAGATAACGGCGGATATGACGGCGAGGCTGAGATGTATCGCATACCCGAAGATTTTGAAGTCGACTGCCTCGGAGCTATTCGAAATAGCAATGGTACTATAGGCGAAAATGCCGATGCTAAAAGTTCACCATTTGCATTGCTTTTTGAATTCGAAGGTGATGCTAAAGCTATTCGTCATTGTATGTATCTTTGCTATGCAAACCGATTCACAATAGATGGCACAAACTCAGAGAGTAAAACACCTACTTCTGAAAAGCTAACTATTGTATCCCGACCCCGTGCTGACGGTTGGGTTAAAACCAAGACGGGTGATAACACTGACCAGGAAACATATGATAATTGGTACAATGCTGTTCCAGAGCCTCCGTCCACTGAAACAGAAACTGCAACTGTAGACGACGGGGAAGATGCAACTGTAACCAATGAGCAAAGCGAGGAATAATTAAATGGAAAAAACCATTGAAATTAAAAGTGCTTTACCCGATGAAAACGGTGATGCTATTAAGTTGCCTATAAAATTCAAAGCAACAGCAAATATTCCGAGAATGTACAGAATATGGTTTAGGCGCGACATAATCAAAGATATGCAGCAGCTTAAAAAATCTGCTAAGGAATCCGAAGAAAACAACAAGGAATTCACTATCGAAGACCTTTCAATTTTTGAAAATGTTGCATATTGTATGGCGCGTCTTGCTGATTTAGAGAATACACCAAATTCTATTGATGAATGGCTTGATGGCTTTGCCACTTTTAGTATTTATGAAATACTACCACAAATTTTAGAACTTTGGGAAATGAATTTAGAAACCACCTCTGAGGCTAAAAAAAAACAGAACAAATTAACCGAGAGGTAAATACACCACTTTTCCTCCTGCGTTGTCTTGAAATCGGTTTATCGATGCGTGATTTAGATGAGCTTACAATCGGTATGGTATTTGATATTCTTACTGAAAAGCTTAATGATGATGCAGAGTATGAACGGGAGGCAACACAGGAGGATTTTGATAAATTTTAAAGGAGGCGCGGTATGGCGAATAAAAAAATTAAAGGTATTGTAATTGAAATCGGCGGCGATACTACCGGTCTTGATAAAGCTTTGTCGGGCACCAATAAAGAAATTAAATCTACCCAAAGTGAGTTAAAGCAGGTTGAAAGACTTTTAAAACTCGACCCTACGAATACTGAACTTTTAAAGCAAAAGCAAACGTTACTTGCTAAAGCGGTTGGCGAAACATCTGACAAACTCGATACCTTAAAAACTGCCGAATCTCAGGCTCAAAAGCAGTTTAAAGAAGGCAAAGTGAGCGAAGAACAATATCGTGCTTTACAAAGAGAAATAGTAAATACAGAGAATAGTCTGAAAGACCTCGAAAAATCAGCACGCTCAAGCAATGCTTCAATTACTAAAATAGCAGAAGGTGCGAAATCTGTTTCGGAAAAAACAAAAGCACTTTCTGCCGCAGCAGGAGGATTGTTAGTGGGAATTGGTGCCGCAGCAGTTTCAGCAGGTGCTAAGGCGGATGATTTAAATACTTTGGCTAAGCAAACAGGATTTACAGTTCAAGAACTACAAAAAATGCAGTATGCTTCTGATATTGTCGATGTGGCTGTTGGTGATATGACCAATGCAGCTGCTAAAATGACAAAGAATATGGTTTCTACAAGTTCTGAAGTACAGGCGGCCTGGTCTACCCTCGGTGTTTCTGTTACTGATGTAAGCGGTCAAATGAGACCTGTCACTGATGTTTTTTATGATGTGCTAAGTGCTTTATCCCAAGTGAAAAACGAAACAGAACGCGACCAGTTAGCAATGCAACTATTTGGAAAATCTGCAAATGAACTTGCAGGTATTGTTGATGATGGCGGTGCGGCATTGCGTGAATTAGGAAAAGAAGCAGAAGAGGCCGGATTAATAATGTCGGAAGACGCTGTAAATGCCGCGAATGAGTTTAATGATTCAATCGATAAAATGAAAGCAACGGTAGGAGCACGACTTGGAGAGATTGGAACAAATATTGCTACACAGCTCTTGCCATTTCTAGAAAGATTAGTTGATGTGATTTCAAAAGTTTTAACTTGGTTTGCCAATATGGACCCAGTTCTACAGGGTGTAATTATAGGTATAATTGCATTAGTGGCAGCGATTTCGCCTATAGCGGGAATAATTGGTGCTATTAATGCTGCAGCGGCTATAAGTCCTGTCACGTGGATTGTAATGGGAATAGTAGCAGCGGTTGCGGCGCTTATTGCTATTATAGTTCTATGTGTAAAACATTTTGATACAATAAAAAAGGTTGCGACAGACGTTTGGGAAAAAATCAAATACGGCGCTGAGGTTGCTTGGTGGGGTATACAAGTGGCAGCAATTACGGTTATTAACTTAATAATTAAGGGAATAAATGCTATGGTTAAAAATGCACTAGCACCAATAAATCTTCTTATTAAAGGATTAAATCTCATACCGGGTATTAGCATTAAAGAACTTCAGTTTAAAATTAAAGAACTTGATATTCCTGAAATGCCTAAATTAGCACTTGGCGGCTCTGTTATGGTTGGCGAAGCAGGACCTGAGGTATTAACTCATTACGGAAACCGTGTACAGGTAACACCACTTACTGGTTCTGGTGCGTCTCACGCACTTGGTGGGACATTAGGTGACGTAGTGTCCGCCATTAATAAATTAGAAAGAATACTGAGAAGCGGTAGTGTACAGAATTTCTATATTGGCGGGAAAAAAGTAGGTTCCGTAATTAAGCCTGAGGTGTCAAGCGGATTATCGTCTTCAGCATCGGCAAGAGGGAGAGCGGAAGGATATGCATAATTACATAATTTATGACGGAATAGATTCACGCGCATTTGGACTTTATTTTGAGATTAATAGTGTTTCTATTCTGCCGTCCGCAAGAGAGTGTGTACAGGAAATACCATTGTTAGATGGTGTTGTAGATTATAATATCGGAAGTTATGACCGCCGCATTATCAGAACTACAGCTATTTTCCCTGACTTGTTATCTAAGATGAGAGCGAATCAGGATAAAATAGAAGCTTGGCTCGGTAATACGAGAACACCTAAAAAATTAATTTTGGGAAACAGTCCTGACAAATATTATATGGCAAAAATCACATCTGCGCTTGACTTTGATTTAAAAAGTGACAGGCGATTAGGCGATGTAGAATTTGTTTGTAATCCTCCTTGGAGTTATTTTAATGACGGTACACTTCTTACGCCTGAGCAAATAAGCTGGGTTAATTCAGAAACAATCGAAAATCAGTTTATAAAAGAGTTTGCTGAGGACGGTGTGATTAGGTTTGTTAATAACGGAAATCTTCCTGTAAAACCAATTATAAAGATTTTAGGAAATATTCGGTCAGGATTACAGCTTACTTATAAAAACGAGAGTTTAAAACTAAATTGCGATTGTGTTTTTGACGGTATCGAAATTGACTGTTTTAATGAAACGGTGAAAAGAGTTTCGGACGGTTCGAATTTATCCTCGTTTTTAGATAGTGAATACAACTCTTTTTTTACCATAGAGAGCGGTAAAGCAGAAATCTCTGTATTAATGCCAAATATAAATGAGTATCCCGAAAGCGTAACAGTGATAATAGAATTCAATGCAATGAAAGGTGTTTAGAATGGGTAAAATAACGGTATATGAAAATAACAAAAGAAGAGGAAGCACTTCACAGGCATTTAACGTTGTAACAAAGAAAGAGTTAATGCGTGAACATACGCTGGATTTCTCGATTTTAAATAATAACCCAATTTATAAAGAAATCACGGTTTCTTCGGTATTCGAAAACAAAGGTCAGTTATTTGATGTAACAGGTATCGATACTGAGAGCGGTAATGGAAATATATCATCTATATCAGCAGAGCACGTTTCTTATCGTACAAATAAATATTTAATTCCCGCAAATTACGCTTTTGTAGGTACGGTTAAGGAAATTGCACAGGACATATTAATGGTTTCGGGCGCTTCGGCTGAGTTTACTATAGGAGAATGTTGTGATTTAGGTACCGTCAGTTTTTCAATGAATAATAAAAAAGAGGTAACAGCTCGCGCGACACTTTTTGGTATGGCTGCATTAGGCGTAGAGATTGATTATGATAATTTTACAATTAATATTCCTCAGCGAATTGGTAAAGATTCTGGCAAGACGTTTCGCTTCGGGGTGGACCTGCAAAATTTTCGTCGCCGTTGGCAGATAGGTAGCGGTTGGACTTATGATATTTCAATAGCTGATATTCAGAAAAATTCTAATTATGAAGGAACAACATTTGCTATTGGTGATGATGTTACTGCAGAGGATTCATTTATTGGTGACAAGATAAAAAGCCGAATTATCAGTTACATTGAAAATGAAGATAACCCCTCTGAAAATTCAATTACTTTAGGAGTTTTTATTGCTGATACAGAAAGCCAAAATGTAGAAACCGACAGAATTGCAAATACCGCTAAAGATGCGGCAGAGACGGCAGGCAAAACGGCTGATGAAGCAAAGAAAACCGCTGATAATTCTGTTCAGCAAGGGGAGAAATATAGTAACGTATCTATTACTCACAAAGACGGATTTATGGCGGAAAACAAAGCGGGCACGCAAAGGGTTATGATGAACGGCGACGATTGCTTTGTAGTACAGGTTAAGCAAAATGATTCTTGGGTGACGGTCAACGCATTAGAAGTTTTTGGATTATTGATAGATAGACTTACATCTTTGGAAGCTAAAGAAAAATTTTATATTAAAGTAGGAAAAACCGAAGCTGATAAATACGGCCTTTTATTTTATATTGATGGTGAACAATACTTGTCAATATTTGCCTCCGACAACAAAAAAGTAAATTTTAATTCACCTAAAAATTTTGAATTCGTTACAACTAAATCTATTGGCTTAGAATCGACTGACTATGATGCTATTTCGTACATTAGAGCTAGAAATTATAGAATAGGTACGGCGAATCTTATATCTTACAACACTGATACAGAAGCTTGGGGTAGAGGTGTGAATAGAAATGGTAGGTTAGAAGTGACATTAGACGGAAGCACATTTACTGGTGATTTTGAAGTAATTAACGGAATTATAACAAAATTTCCTGGGATATAATCTTAAATCTTGAAACGTTTGGCGGAGGTTAAAAAATGCTAATAAAACAAACTAAAGAAATGACAGAAAGAGAGCGGATTGCCGCTCAAAATTCAAATAATCAGTTTTTACAGGCAATTTCATATGTTGCTGTAGGAACAATATTTTCTTATGCGGGAAAAACTGTTCCAGAAACATTTATGCTCTGCGATGGCAGAAGCCTTGATGTAAATGAGTATGCGGAACTTTTTAATGTAATTGGATATACATTTGGTGGCAACAAAGATAATTTCAATCTACCTAATTTATGTGGAAAAACTATTGTGGGTTTAGATGATAAAAATGATGTATTTAATAATATAGGT
>JAZNJT010000118.1:0-15826 GCA_045578145.1 Acutalibacteraceae bacterium | reverse complement strand
GCGAATTTTTCAAAATATCTTGTTTCAAAAACCAAAAAGCTTGAAGGCAAAATCTTGGTATTTTTAAAACCTTGTGATACTTATAGCTTTAATCAGCTTTTAACTGAGCATCGTTTTGACCGTGAAAAAGTTTATGCTGTTGGCATTCCTTGCGAGGGTATGGCAGATATTTCAAAGGTTAAAGCTATTTGCGGCGAGGGTATTTCTGCTATCAGTTCTAACGGTGATAAAATGACCGTTATCACTCTTTATGATGATGAGCCTGTTGTTATAAATGCAAAAGATGTTTTGGCAGAGCGTTGCGCTAACTGTAAGAGCAAAAAACACGTTGCATATGATGAATTACTTGGTGAGGACGGTGACGTAATAGAATCTAATAGATTCGATGAGGTTGCCCGTCTTGAAGCAATGACCGCAGATGAAAGATTTGCTTTCTGGCAAAAAGAACTATCACGTTGCATTCGTTGTAATGCTTGCCGAGATGCTTGTCCTGCTTGCACTTGCGAAAAGTGTGTATTTGATAATCCAAATTCAGGCGTTGAAAACAAGTCTCCCGCAAATGAGTTTGAAGAAAAATTATTCCATATTATTCGTGCATATCATGTTGCAGGTCGCTGTACTGACTGCGGCGAATGTTCAAGAGTGTGTCCTCAGAATATTCCGTTACATTTGTTAAACCGTAAGTTTATTAAGGATATGAACGAGTTTTACGGTGAATATCAGGCTGGCGAAGAGGTTGGTATGCGTGCTCCTTTGGTTGATTATACAACCGAAGACTTAGAGCCTGGTGAAGTTTTTGACAGGAGGGAAAATGATGCGTAAAAGTTCTCTTGAAAAAATCAACCTTATTTTTTCTGAGATTGCAAAAAATGCGGTTCTTTATCTTCCTGTGGACCAAAATGACGGTAGTGCTGCCTACACAAAATGGGAGGAGGGTACTGTTTGGAGTAATGCTCTAAACACAGTAAGAAGCCCTAAAGATTTATTCTTTCCACAAACCGAAGATTTAATGCAGTTTAAGACAGAGGGTAAAAATATTGAAATTATTGATACAAGAACAGCGCTAGATGATTTTGTTATCTTTGGTGTAAGGGCTTGTGACGTAAAAAGCTTTGATATTCTTGATAGAGTATTTTTAAGTGAGCCTATTGATAGCTTTTATGCTTCAAGAAGATTACACGGCGTTATAATTTCACTCAGCTGTACAAGACCTTCTGAAACCTGTTTTTGCAAAACCTTTGGCATTGACCCTGCCGAGCCTGCAGGCGATATATCTGCTTGGAAAAACGAGACAGATATATACTTTAAGGCTAACAGTGAAAAGGGTAAAGAACTGTTAGATAAACTTTCTGATTTAACAGAAGAATGTAATGATGACGCGGTAGCAGAGCAAAAATCAAAAATAAACAATATTATGGATAAGCTCCCTCTTAAAAATCTTACAACAGATGATTTTGGTGGCGGAAAAACAAGTGAGCTATTTAATGCTCCCGAATGGGATGAGTTGTCTGCGGCTTGTCTCGGTTGCGGCACCTGTACCTTTGTGTGCCCGACCTGCCAATGCTATGATATTAAAGATTTTAATACAGGTAACGGTGTTATCCGCTACAGATGTTGGGATTCCTGTATGTATTCTGATTTTACAAAAATGGCTCACGGCAATAACCGACTCACACAAAAAGAGCGTTTCCGTCAGAGATTTATGCACAAGCTCGTATATTATCCTGAAAACAATGACGGTTTATTCAGTTGTGTAGGCTGTGGACGTTGCCTTGCGAAATGTCCGATATCTATGAATATCGTTAAGGTAATGAAAAAGATTGGAGGAAAAAAAGATGAATAATACAAATGAAACCTTGATTCCGAAAATCGGTGTCATTACAGATGTTCGTATCGATACACCCGATATAAAAACCTTTAGGGTAGTAACTCCTGACGGAAAAAAAGCTTTTGACCATATGCCAGGTCAGTGTGCAATGCTCTCTGTTCCTGGTGTTGGTGAGGCAATGTTTTCTATCACTTCTTCACCGACTAATGAAGAATTTATGGAATTTTCCATTAAAAAGTGCGGTTGTGTAACCGATTGGTTGCATCAGGCAGAGCCAGGTCAGCAAATTACTATTCGTGGACCTTACGGAAAGCCTTTCCCCGTAGATGATGTTTTCGCAGGTAAAGACCTCTTATTTATTGCGGGCGGTGTAGGCTTAGCTCCGCTTCGTTCAGTAATTAACTATTGCCGTCACTATCGTGACAGATACGGCAAAATAGATATTGTTTACGGCTCACGCAGTAAAGATGATTTACTTGATTATAAGGAGATTATCGAAGAATGGGCTACTGATGATGGAGTCAATGTTCATTTAACTATTGATAATGCTCAAGAGGGATGGGACGGACACGTAGGCTTTGTACCAAATTTTGTAAAAGAGCTCGGTTTTGATACAAATAAGGTGGCAGTTTTATGCGGACCACCAATTATGATTAAGTTTACACTTGACGGTCTTTGTGAAATCGGTTTTGATAAGACCGATGTTTATACAACACTTGAACTTCGTATGAAGTGCGGTGTAGGTAAATGTGGCAGATGTAATGTTGGCGCAAAATATGTTTGTAAAGACGGTCCGGTCTTCCGCTGTGATGAGTTGGAAGAACTTCCCAGTGAATATTAAAGGAGAAAAGATATGGAAAAGACAGTAAATATATTTCTTTTCGGTAAAAAATACGAAGTACCCGAGAATCTTACCATTATGACTGCTATGGAATATGCGGGTTATCAGTTGGTACGCGGCTGCGGTTGCAGAAATGGTTTCTGCGGCGCTTGTGCTACCATTTACCGTATAAAAGGTGACCGTGAATTACATGCATGTCTTGCTTGTCAAACCAAGGTTGAGGACAATATGTATATCGCTACATTGCCGTTCTTCCCACTTGTTAAACAGGTTTATGATATTGAAAAGGTATCGACAACTGAAACTGTTATGATGCAGCTTTACCCAGAAATATATGCTTGTATTGGCTGTAATGCTTGTACAAAGAGTTGCACACAAGGTCTCAACGTTATGCAGTATATTGCTTATGCACAACGTGGCGATTTCGAAAAATGCGCTGAGGAATCGTTTGACTGTGTAATGTGTGGTGTTTGCTCATCACGTTGTCCCGCAGGAATTTCTCATCCTCAAGTTGCTATGTTGGCAAGAAGAATTAATGGTAAGTATTTAGCACCTGGTTGCGGTCATTTGGAAGATCGTGTAAAAGAGATTAAAAACGGTGATTTCAATGAGCTTATTGAAGCACTTATGCAAAAACCAATTGACGAAATGAAAGAACTCTATAATAATAGAGAAATTGAAAAGTAAGGGGGAAAGCGTATGTATTCGGAAAATTTCAAGAAATCGTTAGAGCTAGTAGAGCAGGCAAGAGAAAAAAATATTGCATTAGAGCCGGAACGTATGACCGCAAAGCAAAAAGAAGATTTGCTTGCTGCTTTCCATCCGGACTATAGAAAAGACCAGTTTGATGTGCTTAAAATCGGTCCTAACAAAGGAGATAAAGTTCCTTTCGAATTGGCAGAGATTTTGCAGGCGCATAGCCGCATTAACGCTGATAGTGTAGACCTTACAAAACCTGACTATGAAACCGACGTTTTAATTATCGGCGGCGGTGGTGCAGGTGCTTCGGCTGCTATTGAAGCAAATGAAGCAGGTGCTGATGTTATAATAGTTACCAAGCTTAGAATAGGTGATGCTAACACTATGATGGCAGAGGGCGGTATTCAGGCGGCTGACAAGCCAAATGATTCACCCGCAATCCACTTTGTTGATGCTTTTGGTGGAGGACACTTTGCGGCCAAGCGCGAACTTCTTTCAAAGCTCGTTTGTGATGCTCCTGAGGCAATTAAATGGCTCAGTGACCTTGGTGTTGAGTTTGATAAGGATGCTGACGGCACAATGGTGACAACTCACGGCGGCGGTACATCACGCAAACGTATGCATGCGGCAAAAGACTATTCAGGTGCCGAAATTATGCGTACACTTAGAGATGAAGTTATTAACCGTCATATTCCTGTAATTGACTTTACCTCAGCTATTGAACTTATTCTTGATGAAAACGGCAATGCTGCAGGCGCGGTTCTTATGAATATGGAAACCCATGAATTGCTTGTTGCAAAGGCAAAAACAGTTGTTATTGCTACTGGCGGTGCAGGTCGTATGCATTATCAAGGCTTCCCAACTTCTAACCACTATGGCGCTACTGCCGACGGTCTGGTATTGGGTTACAGAGCAGGTGCTAAATTGCTTTATGCAGAAACCTTGCAGTATCATCCAACTGGTGTTGCATATCCTGAACAGATTTTCGGTGCTTTAGTTACCGAAAAGGTACGTTCTTTGGGTGCAAAGCTTGTAAATGAAAATGGCGAAGTATTTATGCATCCGCTTGAAACACGTGATGTTGCGGCGGCTTCTATTATCCGTGAATGCAGTGAACGTGATAAAGGTATTGAAACAGGTAACGGCAAGGGTGTTTGGCTTGATACACCAATGATTGAAAAAATCGGCGGTGAAGGAACAATTATGAAGAGAATTCCTGCTATGTGGAGAATGTTTGATAAGTACGGTATTGACATTCGTAAGGAGCCAATTCTTGTTTATCCAACACTTCACTACCAAAACGGCGGTCTTGATATTGATGCAAACTGTATGACGACAAATATAAACAATTTATTTGTTGCAGGTGAGGCAGTTGGCGGAATTCACGGCAAAAATCGTCTGATGGGCAATTCTTTGCTTGATATTATCGTTTTTGGCAGAAGTGCAGGTATTAATGCTGCGGCTTGCGCAAAGAATACCACAGTTGGTACACTTACTTTGTCACATATAGAAAAATTCGAAAAAGAAATTAGTGATGCGGGTATTGAAACTAATGTTGTTTCGCCAAAATTGCTTCCTAATTATACAAATCAGAAAAGCATTTAATAGGAGTTTACAAAAATGGATTTACATATTATTACTGATCTTTTTGAAGCACTTACAATATTCTGCTTTGGTCTTTCGTGGCCTATTTCTATTCGCAAATCTTTGATTTCAAGAACTGCTAAAGGTAAAAGCCTTTTCTTTGAGGTTTTTTTGTTAGTCGGTTATGCTTTTGGTATTGCGCGTAAATCAATACAGGTTATAGCGCTCGGTTATCCGCTTGAAGGTACAGGTACATTAGGAACCATCATCTTTATTCTGAGTTTCTTCTTTTATGTACTCAACTTTATTGAAATTTCAATTGACGTAGCTCTCTATTTCCGTAATACAAAACTGGATAAATTAAGAGACGAAGGTAAAGAAGTATAGAAGTTTGGCAGAAATTTAAAATTTCAAATAACAGAGGAACATATAGTTGCGCGAATCCCACCCTATTGTATAGTAGGGTGGGATTTTTAAGTTGTCGCAATGAAATAAATTTTAATTAAGGTAGGAATAAAATATAGCTTTTATGAGTTATATTATTTTTTAGATTCAAAAATCATATTATAATAAAATTCCTCATACAATTAATTAGTCCTTTTAGGAGTTGATTGTATGAGGGAAGAAGTACTGGACAGAGCGGTGACTTTAGCGGAGTATATATTAGATACAGGCGCTACTGTGAGAGCCACTGCAAAGGTTTTTAAAATAAGTAAGAGTACAGTACATAAAGATGTTACAGAAAGACTGTATTATAGCAATCCACAGCTTTACCGCAATGTCAAAGCTGTGCTTGAAAAGAATAAGAAGGAACGTCATATAAGAGGCGGAATGGCTACAAAATTAAAATATAAGGGTTGTGTATAAAAAAAGCTTTCGGATTTTCCGAAAGCTTTTTTATAATTTATTTCTTTATTTGATATGTCCAACCGAAACTATCTTCAAGTTTGCCCCATTGAATACCTGTTAAGGTGTCATAAAGCATTTGAGTGGTTTCACCGATTTCACCGTTGTTTACTGGGTATTTAACACCTTTGTAGCAAAGTTCGCCGATAGGTGAAACGACAGCGGCTGTACCGCAACCCCAAGCCTCTTTAAGAGTACCGTTTTTAAGTGCCTCGTCAAGCTCGTCAATGCTTAAGAGTCGTTCGGTTACCTTTAATCCCTTAGACTTAAGCACTTCAATGCAGGACTTTCTTGTAATACCTGGAAGAATTGAGCCTGAAAGCATAGGTGTTACAACCTCATCGCCAATCTTGAACATTACGTTCATAGCACCTACTTCTTCAATATACTTTCTCTCAACACCGTCAAGCCAAAGTACCTGACTGTAGCCTTTTTTCTCAGCACGTTCACCTGCTCTGTTAGAAGCTGCATAGTTACCGCCGCATTTGGCATAACCTGTACCGCCTCTTACAGCTCTCACATCTTCGTCCTCAATCATAATCTTAACAGGGTTGATACCTTCTTTATAATAACTGCCAACGGGTGAAGCAATTATGGCATAGGTCGCATTATGAACTGCGTGTACACCTAAGGTTTCATCATTACCGAACATAAAAGGACGAAGATAAAGCGATGTACCTTCTGCAGAGGGTGTCCAATCCTGCTCAAGACTTACAAAGGTTTCAAGCACCTCTAAAGCCAAATCCTCAGGGATTTGAGGAAGACATAGACGCTCTGCTGAATTATTCATTCTGCGAATGTTTTCCATAGGTCTGAAAAGCTGAACCTTACCGTCAGCGCGTCTGTAAGCCTTAAGACCCTCGAAAATTTCAGAGCCGTAGTGAAGAACTGTAGAAGCAGGGTGAATAGATAAGTTCTCAAAAGGAACTATTCTGGCATTACTCCAACCTGTTTCGCTGTTCCAATCCATCAAAAACATATGGTCTGTAAATATTTTGCCGAAGCCGAGTGAACTGCTGTCAGGCTTTTCCTTTAATACAGCAGCTTTAGTGATTTTAATATCCATAGTTTGCACCTCTTAATTTTCCTTACCGATGGTAAGTGCTTTTAAGTTAAAGTCAAGCATATCTGCATGGCGGGCAGATATAACCTTGCCGAGCGCTGCATTTACGCCAGCCTCGTTAAACTCTTTAAGCTCGCCTAAAATTTTACCAACAATAATCATATTAGCTAAGGTAGGCATATTATTATCGTTAGCAAGCTTTGTTGCAGGGATATAGTGAACAGTAACGTCTGTGCGCTTAACTTTTCTTTCAATAAGGGTAGAATCAACAAAAATTGTTCCGCCCGAAGCTACAGAATCCTCATACTTATCAAGAGAGGGAAGATTCATAGCAACCAAAACATCAGGCTTAGAAACTATTGGAGAGCCAACGGGAGTGTCACTGATAATTACAGAACAGCTTGCTGTACCTCCGCGCATTTCAGGTCCGTAAGAAGGAAGCCAGCTTACTTGTTTATTCTCAGTAAGTCCTTTATATGCTAAGAACTTGCCTGAGAACAAAATGCCTTGACCGCCGAAGCCTGCAAATAAAAACTGTGTAGTAGCCATTATTTCTCCTCGCTTTCTGCTGAACGGTCCTTATAAACACCTAATGGATAATAAGGAATCATTTTTTCATCTATCCATTCAAGAGCCTTTTTAGGAGTCATACCCCAGTTTGTAGGACAACTTGAAATAACCTCAATTAAAGAGAATCCTTTACCGTCAACTTGATTCCGAAAAGCCTTTTTAATTGCCTTTTTAGCGTTTTTAACATTCTTGA
The DNA here is from genome assembly GCA_045578145.1 of Acutalibacteraceae bacterium. Taxonomy (GTDB): domain Bacteria; phylum Bacillota; class Clostridia; order Oscillospirales; family Acutalibacteraceae; genus UBA737. The sequence continues at coordinate 8,142 of JAZNJT010000118.1, read as the reverse complement.
CATTGTTAACTGCAACTCTTTCAAGATACTCGGGACCTTCGAGCTGAGATAGCATTTCGCATACCTTTACAGGATATCCACAGTGGTTAACATCTCTGCCGTAGGGAGAGGTTTGAGTAACCTGACCGGGAAGTGAGGTAGGAGCCATCTGACCGCCTGTCATACCATAAATAGCATTGTTAATGAAAATAACGGTTATATTTTCGTTTCTTGCCGCCGAATGAACTGTTTCAGCCATACCTATTGATGCTAAGTCACCGTCGCCCTGATAAGTGAATACTATGCAGTCTTTTTCAGCGCGCTTAACACCTGTAGCTACTGCGGGAGCACGGCCGTGAGCAGCTTCTATCATATCGCAGTTAAAATAATCATAAGCCATAACTGAGCAACCAACAGGCGCTACACCTACGGTTTTACCTTCAATACCTAATTCATCAATAACTTCTGCTACCAGACGGTGAACAATACCGTGAGTACAACCAGGGCAGTAATGAAGCGGTACATCTGCCAATGCGTGTGGTTTGTCAAATACTACCATTACTTAGCACCTCCGTTTGCTTTAACTATAGCCTCTAACACTTGCTCGGGAGACGGAATCATACCGCCCACACGGTTGCAAAGAGTTACGGGAACCTTACATTCGCTTGCAAGCTTAATATCTTCAATCATTTGTCCCATTGAGAGTTCGACAGAAATGATTTCTTTTACCTTGTTTGCCGCTTTTTTGAAAGGAGCATTGGGGAATGGCCAAAGTGTAATTGGACGGATAAGTCCAACTTTAATGCCCATTTCGCGAGCTTCGTTAATTGCATTTTTAGCAACACGTGCCGCAATACCAAAAGCAGTAACGCAGATTTCAGCATCATCCATCATATATTCTTCGTACATTGCTTCGTTTTCTTCTATGTATTTATATCTCTCATATCGTTTGAAGTTTTCTTCCTCAAGCTTTTCGGGAGAAAGGAAAAGCGAGTTTACAATATTATGCTCTCTTTCCATTTTAGTACCTGTTGTAGCCCAAGGTTTTTCGGGTGCTTCTTCAATTTCAAAATCGAGAGAAACAGGTTCCATCATTTGTCCCATTGTGCCGTCTGCTAAAATCATAGCAGTCATACGGTATTTGTCAGCAAGAGAGAAACCCTTAACTGTAAGGTCGGCCATTTCCTGAACAGAAGCGGGAGCTAATACTAACATTTTAAAGTCGCCGTGACCGCCTGCCTTTGTTGCTTGGAAATAGTCGGACTGTGAGGGTTGAATACCGCCAAGACCGGGGCCTCCGCGTTGAACGTTAACTATGAGTGAGGGGAGGTCTGCACCTGCAAGGTAAGAAAGACCTTCACCCTTTAGAGATACACCTGGGCTTGAAGAAGAAGTCATCACTCTGTGACCTGTGGAAGCAACGCCGTAAACCATATTAATAGCGGCAATTTCACTTTCGGCTTGTAAAAATGTTCCGCCTATTTTCGGCATTCTTTTAGCCATATAAGCGGCAATTTCTGTTTGAGGGGTAATAGGATAACCGAAGTAATGCATACAACCAGCCTTAATAGCTGCTTCGGCAATAGCTTCATTACCTTTCATTAAAACTTTATCTGCCATTTTATCTCTACCTTTCTACCTTGATTATGCAGTCAGGACACATTGTAGCGCAGAAAGCACAGCCAATGCAAGCATCTTCTTTTACTGCTTCTACAGGGTGGTGACCTTTTTTGTTGATTTTGTCAGCCGATAATGCTAAAACGCCTTTTGGACAAGCATCAACACAAAGTCCACAGCCTTTGCATTTATCGGTTTTAAAGGTTAGTTTTGCCATTTAAAGCACTCCTTTTTTAATTTATCTTTGATTGAAGCGTTAAGGGTAAAAGATTTTCTATCTCCCCTTTAAGCTCAGTATAAAGCTTCTCAGATACTGATGTGCATTTTATTGGAAGCCCTGTAACAGCGGCCACCTCTTTTGCATAATTCAATGAAGAAAGCACATCATCTTTAGTAGTTTCTTCACCTAAATTAGAGTTGTTAACAATACCTGTGAATTTTATTTTGCCTGCAATTTCGATTTCTCTCATGACCTCTACAGTAGACTCTGCATCAGGGGTTAATGGTCTAAACTTATTGATAACAAGTAGGCATTCATAATCATTTTCTGCAAGTATGGCAGGGGAGATACGTCCAAGCGCTAAAGCGCCTCGGTCGTCACCGCCCACATCAATGATTGCTTTAATGTCTTTATTATCAGTCAAGGAATACATTTCGGCAGGTAATGCCGGAATATCAACATTAGTGCCCGCATATTCCGAACAGATAAGCCTTATTCCGTTTTGCTCTAATTCTTCGCGGCTATCCTTAGTGCGAAAGTAGGGATTAACTATATCCAAATCTGCTATAGCAACATTATTATAGCATTTCTTTAATAAAAATGCCATATTTATTGCAACATTTGTTTTTCCGCTGCCGTAATGACCGCAAAGTAAAGTAATTCTCTTAAAAACCATATATTACAACTTATTTCTTTGTATTTTTCCGCTTGTGGTTTTAGGTAATGATTCTCTAAATTCCACAATTCTTGGATATTTGTATGGAGCGGTACGCTCCTTAACATAATTTTGAATTTCTTTTTTTAGCTCTTCTGAGGCTTCGGTACCGTTTATAAGCACAATGCTTGCCTTTACAACTTGACCTCTTACCTCATCGGGAGCGGCAGAAACACCGCACTCGAGTACGTAGGGTAATTCCATAATAACGCTTTCGATTTCAAAAGGTCCTATTCTGTAGCCAGAAGACTTAATAACGTCATCAATTCTGCCCACATACCAATAGAAGCCGTCTTCATCGCACCAAGCAGTATCGCCTGTGTGGTAATACTTGCCGTCCCAAGTTTCACGGGTTTTTTCTTCATCACCAAAGTAACAAGTAGCAAGACCGCAAGGAAGACCGTTTTCTATATTAATAACAATTTCGCCTGTTTCACCGACAGGCACGTCATTACCGTCACTATCCACGATATGAACATCATAAATTGGGGCAGGCTTACCCATAGAGCCGATTTTATGAGAAGCACCTGACATATTACCAATTATCATTGTGCTTTCGGTTTGACCAAAGCCCTCTAAAATCTGAAGACCTGTGATTTTTTCAAACTGACGGTAAACCTCAGGATTCAAAGCTTCGCCCGCGGTGGTCATATGCTTAACCGAGGATAAATCATATTTTGAAATATCCTGTTTTACTAACATTCTGAGCATTGTAGGAGGAGCGCAGAATGTGGTAATCTGGTATTTCTCAAACATAGGCAATATATCTGCCGCATCAAAACGGTCGAAGTCATAAACAAATGTAGCGCCCTCACTTAGCCATTGTCCGTAAAGTTTACCCCACATTGCCTTTGCCCAGCCTGTGTCTGAAATGGTAAAATGAAGTCCCTCAGTATCAACGTTATGCCAATACTTTGCGGTATGGAAATGACCTAAGGCATATTTGTAGTTGTGAGCAGCAATTTTGGGATAACCGCTTGTGCCAGATGTGAAATACATCATCATTAGGTCGTCGCCGCAGGGTGAGTCCTCTGTGCGATTATAGTGTGTGCTGTAAAGTGTATATTCCTCATCAAAGCTTCGCCAACCTTCGCGGCTGCCGTTAACTATAAGTTTATGTACAAGCTGAGGATTATTCTTGGCCGCAATATCAACTTGATTTGCAGTATCACCGTCAGCAGTGCAGATAATAGCAGACACGCCCGCAGATTTAAAGCGGTAATCAAAATCGTGCTCCTGCAACTGATTTGTAGCAGGAATAGCAATGGCTCCTAATTTGTTAAGACCTAAAATTGCAAACCAGAACTGATAATGCCTTTTAAGCACAAGCATTACTCGGTCGCCCTTTTTAATGCCCAAGGATTTGAAATAGTTAGCACATTGGTTAGATGCTTTTTTAATATCCTTAAAGGTGAAACGGCGTTCCTCATGTTCACGGGATATATGCAGCATAGCCAATTTTTTAGGCTCTTTGTCAGCCAGTGCGTCAACAAGGTCAAAAGCGAAATTGAATTTTTCTGTATTTTTAAACTTAATTGATGTTGGAGTACCGTTTTCATTCTCCACTATATCAATAAACTTATTATAAATACGTTGTTTTGTATCCTTTTTAACAACCTTTTCTGACTTTTCGGAGGTAATAGGGGGAAGGTCACTAAGCTCAGGAATAGGCTCGCCTGTAGGATTAAGAACAATAGCATAGAACTCACAGTCCTCACCGTTAACGGCAATCATACCGTGAGGTGTGGAGCTGTCGTAATATATACTATCCCCAGGTCCTAAAACAACCTTATGCTCACCAACCTGAACCTTTAGGTGACCTGAAATAATAAGGTCACATTCTTGTCCTGCATGGGTTGTAAGTTCCATATCCTTATATTGAGCTTCTTCACTGTAAACGCTTTTAACATAAAGAGGCTCAGCAATACGGTTTTTAAAAGCGGCGGCAAGGTTATAATACGTCATACCGTGCGCTTTTTCAATTCGCTGACCTTTTCCGCGACGTGTTACAGTGTAAGATTTAAGCTTAGGACTATAGCCCTCAATAATATCGGTAACGTCAACATTAAAAGCATTTGCGCATCTGTAAATAAATGCAAAGTTTAAATCACTTTCGCCGTTTTCACACGCAATATACTCTTGTTCGCTCACAGCAGTTTTAGCCGCCATTTCGGCAGTTGTAAGGCTTACGATTTCGCGAAGCTCTTTGATTCTGCCCGCAATTTCTTTGATTTTAAAATCAAGTCCTGTAATTTGTTGCATAATATCCTCCATATTGGGTAGAGCTTCTCAATAATAAAAGGCTCGCCCCAAAGTTATGACTTTGAGACGAGCAATGATTTATCATCTACCCGCGGTACCACTCAAATTGCAGTAAAAACTGCCACTCTTGGAATCTAACAATTCCTATGCCTTTACGCAAGCCTCACGGAGGGGTTCTACTAAAACTAAAGGTTTTTTCTTCCCCTCGGCTCAGAAGCTACAATGCAAAACTGCAACTGATGACTTTCACCAACCGCCATCTCTCTGAAAGTGCAAGAAAATGCATACTCTTCATCAAAGCCTTTAATTACAATAATAATATCACAACAATAGGGATTTGTCAATATTTTTTAGAGTTTATTTCGCTGTATTTTTCCGCTTATTGTCTTGGGCAAATCATCGCGGAAAACAATAACTCTTGGATATTTATAAGGTGCAGTATGTGATTTTACATAATTTTGGATTTCTTTCTTTAATTCCTCGGTAGGCTCGGTGCCCTTTGTAAGCACAATACTTGCTTTTACAACCTGACCACGAATTTCATCAGGTACAGCCGAAACACCGCATTCGAGAACATAGGGAAGTTCCATAATGACGCTTTCTATTTCAAACGGTCCTATACGGTAGCCTGATGACTTAATAACGTCATCCACTCTGCCAACATACCAGAAATATCCGTCCTCATCGCGCCAAGCGGTATCGCCTGTGTGGTACATTCCGTCATACCAAGCTTCGTTAGTTTTAGTCTCATCGAGATAGTATTCTTTAAATAAACCGCAAGGGATTTCTTTGTCAGTGTGAATAACAATTTCGCCAACCTCACCTGCGGCTACTGTTTTTCCGTCGGGGTCAACAATATCAATATCAAATTGAGGCGAAGCCTTACCCATAGCGCCAATCTTTGGTGTTGTGCCATAAAGGTTAGCAATAGCAAGTGTGGTTTCAGTCTGACCAAAGCCTTCCATTATTTCAAGACCTGTAGCCTCTTTAAATTGCTTGAATACCTCGGGGTTAAGCGCTTCACCCGCAGTAGTCATATGGTGAATAGAGGAAAGGTCAAATTTTTTAAGGTCACCTCTGATTAGCATTCTGAGCATTGTGGGTGGCGCGCAGAATGTGGTTATGTTATATTTTGCAAACATTGGTAAAATATCGTTTTCATCAAAGCGGTCGAAGTCGTAAACGAAAACTGCGCCCTCGCATAACCACTGACCGTAAAGCTTACCCCAGAGAGATTTACCCCAACCGGTGTCAGAGATTGTAAGGTGCAAGCCGTCACGCTCACAGCAGTGCCAATATTTAGCGGTTACGAAATGTCCCAAAGCGTAGGTGTGCTTGTGTGCCGCCATTTTTGGATTACCCGTAGTGCCAGAGGTGAAGAACATAAGTGCTGTGTCATTGCCTGCAGGCGTATCCTCAGTTCTTACGAATTTTCTTGTAAATAAGGGGTATTCTTTGTCAAAATCGTGCCAGCCGTCACGGCAACCGCCAACCATTATTAAATTTTTAACCTGTGGGCATTTTTCTGCTGCTGCCTTTGCAATATCGGCAGTATCACCGTCAGCAGTACAGACAATAGCAGAAACACCAGCTGAATTGTAGCGGTATTCAAAATCATGTTCCTTAAGCTGATTTGTTGCGGGAATAGCCACAGCGCCAAGCTTATGAAGTGCTACCATACAGAACCAGAACTGATAGTGGCGTTTAAGCACGAGCATTACTTTATCACCTTTTTTTATACCAAGGGAGGTAAAGTAATTAGCTACCTGATTAGAAGCACGCTTGATATCTTTAAAAGTAAATCGGCGTTCATTGCGGTTAACGTCTAAATGAAGCATAGCAAGCTTATCGGGATATTTATCTGCAATTTCATCAACAATATCAAAGCCGAAATTAAAACTATCGGTGTTTTTGAATTTGATTTCTTGTAAAGCTCCGTTTTCGTCTTCTGTTGTTTCAACAAATTTTTCACAAATCAGCTTTTCGGACTTTTTAGCCGACATTACGCTCTTGCGAACAACAGGTTCTTCGGTTTCTTCGCCAGACATTACAACCGCGCAGAAAACACAGTCTTTACCGTCAACCGCGATCATACCGTGTGGGGTTGAGGAGTTGTAATAAATACTGTCGCCCTCATCAAGGATTTCGGTGTGGTTTCCGATTTGCACCTTTAATCTTCCGCTTAAAACCAAGTCAAATTCCTGACCTGAATGGGTTGAAAGCTTAATCGGTTTATTTTGCTGAGAAGCCGAGTATTCGTATTTAACCCAATAAGGTTCTGCTAATTTATCCTTGAATTTTGGCGCTAAGTTAGAAATATCTATACCGTCTTCCTTAGCAGTTTCCTGACCCTTGCCCTTACGGGTTACGGTATAGCTTGAAAGCTTAGCAGTGTGTCCCTCTAAAAGCTCAGTCAACTCAACATTAAATTCAAGTGCGCATTTATGCATAAAACTAAAAGGAATGTCAACCTTACCGCTTTCGTAGGATATGTAGGTTTCTTCGCTGACATCGGTCTTTTCTGCCATTTCGGCAATAGACCAACCCATAATATCTCGCAGTTCCTTAATTCTAGCTGCTACTTCCGAAAGTCCTAATAATGAGTTATTTGTATCCATAAGCTATTCCTCCTAAAGAATAAAAAAACATTCGTCTCAAATCACTTTGAGACGAATGTGAAATTACATCCGCGGTACCACTCAAATTGCAGTTATAACTGCCACTCAGGGTCTAACAACCCTTATGCCTTTACGCAGCAATCACGGGTAAGCTTACTAATCCAAAAAAGTTCAGCCAACCAGCTCGGAAGTGATAGGTTATTTTGAAAGAATGCTATCGGCTTGCACCAAACGCCGACTCTCTAAAAACACGATTTCAAAACCGTCTTCGTCAAAGCTTTTTAATTTTTTTATATTATAACACTTCAAAAAGTGATTGTCAATATTTTTTATAGAGAAATATATTTTACACCTTCATCTGTTATAATAGCGTGTTCAGTAAAGCCTGCATTTTTTGCTAAAAGAAGTGCCTTGTCAAACGCAAAGTCAAGATAATTCTTATCGTGACAGTCGCTAGAAAATATAATTTTACCGCCGTTTTCTTTAATGATTCTTAAAATATTTGGTGACGGATAGGGTATACTTTTTGAGCCTCTTGCCATAGCTCCTGTGTTAATTTCAAACGGTTTTCCGTAAGGAATAAGCTTTTTAACAGCTTTTTCGGCAGCTTTTAAATATCTTTCGGATTCACAGTATCCGTTTTGCTCATTGAATTTAGAAATCAAATCTATATGACCTATTATATCGGCTTTAGTTTTATTAAGCAAATCTGAAACAACTTCAAAATAATC
>JAZNJT010000117.1:0-1618 GCA_045578145.1 Acutalibacteraceae bacterium | reverse complement strand
TTCCCCAAAGAAAACAATTTCTGATATAATTTTAAGATATGCAAGAGCCCTTGAAAATTCGGCAGGCAGTAGCGTTGAAACACTGTATAAAATGCTTGATGATAAGGTTGAAGTGCTTGAATTCAGTGTTAAACCCGATTTTCTAAAACTTGGAATTTGCTTTAAGGATTTGAGAACTAAATCAAACACCCTTATAGCAGGTATTATGCGTGACCGCAAGACCATAATCCCTACCGGTGATGATATGCTACTTGCAGGCGACAAGGTTGTAGTGATTGCCGCCAACCAAAGAATTAATACTCTATCAGATATATTGAAATAAGGTAACGATATGAACAGAAAAATGGTTTTTTACATATTGGGACGTATTTTGTTGGTAGAAGCAGCACTTCTGCTATTACCGACAGTGTGCGCACTGATATATAACGAAAAATGTGTATATGCTTTTTTAATAACTATCGCTGTAGCAATCCTTTTGGCTTTGGTTTTGATACTTCCAAACCGCACTAAAGACAGAGCAATTTTTGCAAAAGAAGGCTTTGTAATAGTAGCGCTCGGTTGGATTTGCCTATCAGTAATAGGCGCTCTTCCTTTTACTTTAAGCGGTGAAATACCGTCATTTATTGATGCTTTCTTTGAAACTGTAAGCGGATTTACCACAACGGGAGCTTCTATTGTCTCTAATGTTGAAGCAATGTCACACGGAATACTGTTTTGGCGAAGCTTTACACACTGGGTTGGCGGTATGGGTATACTTGTGCTTGTAATGGCTATCGTTCCTACCGATACCGGCCGTTCTATGCATCTTATGCGTGCCGAAATGCCAGGCCCTATAATAGGAAAGCTCGTACCAAAAATTAAAACCACAGCAAAAATACTTTATTTAATATATATCTTTTTAACATTACTTCTCACAATAATGCTCTATTTAGGAAAAATGACGTTATTTGAAAGTACTGTTCACGCACTAGCCACCGCAGGTACGGGCGGTTTTGGTATTAAGGCAGACAGTATCGGCGGATATTCCCCCTATATTCAATGGGTTATTACCATCTTTATGTTACTTTTTGGTGTGAATTTCAATTTATACTATCTTTTACTCACCAAAAAATTCACATCTGCCCTAAAGAGTGAGGAACTTTGGACGTATATTGCAATTGTTTTACTTTCAACAGGCATCATAACCTTTAATATTTACAGTGATTTTGGAACAATCAGCGATACTGTACGCCATTCAGCGTTTCAGGTTTCTTCAATTATAACTACCACTGGCTATGCTACTGTAGACTTTAATCTATGGCCTTCACTTTCCAAAATGATTTTATTTATGCTTATGTTTATAGGCGGTTGTGCAGGCTCTACAGCAGGCGGTCTTAAAGTTTCGCGTGCTATACTGTTATTTAAAACGGTTAAAGCAAATTTGAAACATATGCTGCACTCACGCTCAGTTGAATCTATAAGATTTGAGGGCAAAACGGTTGATAAACCCACTATAAATAATGTAACCAGTTATTTTGCGGTTTATTTTATGTGTCTTTTAGCAGTTATTTTTATAATTTCATTCGACCCGTTTGATTTTGAAACACACATTTCCGCTGCAGTTTCTTGCTTTAATAAT
>JAZNJT010000116.1:0-1934 GCA_045578145.1 Acutalibacteraceae bacterium | reverse complement strand
AGAGCATCCGGGAGGAGTTTGTGTTGCGGCACTAACCGATAATGATGAGATTTTAATGGTGCGACAGTTCAGATATCCTTATAGCGAAATTGTTCTAGAAATACCTGCTGGCAAGCGTGACAGTAAGGATGAGCTACCACTGGAGTGCGGAAAACGTGAATTAAAAGAAGAAACAGGGGCTACCGCGCAAAAATTTATTGATTTAGGACAGCTTTATCCAACTCCTGGTTATTGTGGTGAAATTATATGGCTTTACGGAGCAACGGGTATAACATTTGGCGATACCAATCCTGATGAAGACGAATTTTTAACCGTTGAAAAAATCCCACTTGAAAAATGTGTAGAAATGATAATGTCAGGTGAAATTAAGGACGCTAAAACACAAACCGCAGTCCTTAAGCTTAAATACCTTAAAGACTGCGGAAGGTTAGATTAATTTATTTAACTGTTTCCTGATTTTGCTTTTATCTGCAAACAAAACTGTTATTACAATTATTTCAATTATGCTTAAAATTACAGCTTGCGGAATACGGGGAACTAATACCACAAAAAATTCGGATAAACCGTCACGGTATAGTAGCGATATCCAAACTGTATTTAAAATTAGCGTGAATAAAACCTTGTTTATTATGACTGAAACAGTTATTTTAAGCAAGGTTGCTTTTTTGTAAATAAAAATAGCTAATATTGCAGCTACAAAAATGTTAGTTAGCGTAAATCCAAAAAAGTAGGGACCGAAAGGGAAGAGCAAAGCACCTATTAAATCACCCAAGCCACCAACTGCAATAGCATAAGGCAGACCTAACATTGCCGCAGCAAAAGCAACAGCTATAAAACCGAAGCTTACAGTCATATTCCAAACCGAATATGCCAAAAGACGCTCCAGAACAATGTTCAGTGCAATTAAAATTCCTGTTAATACAATTTTGAATAAATATTTTTTTTTCATAATAAAACCTCCTATTACCCGTTTTCCGAATGATAGGAGGTATTGTTATATCTTCTATAATCGGCAGCGGGATGCGACAAACCTACCGTGGAAAAATCCTTCGTCTTTACGGCAACTCCCCGTCCGTAAAGCACTTGACGCAAGAATGTCTACTCTGCAATATAATACAATTATATAACCAAATTTGAAAATGTCAATTATTTTTTATTATATCTTTTATAACTTCTCCTGCAAGTATCATACCCGCAGTTGCCGGCACAAAGGCGATAGAGGCAGGAATATGACGGCCAAATTCCTCGTTTTGAATTTGCGGTTTTAGTGGCTCTTCCTTAGAATATACGACCTTTAAGGCTTTTATTGCGCGTTTTTTAAGCTCGTACCTTATTACTCGGGCAAGCGGGCAAACCGAGGTTTTATAAATATCTGCAACCTCGAACATATAAGCGTTAAGCTTATTTCCGGTACCCATTGAACTTATTATGGGAATGTTATTCTCATAAGCTTTAACAATTAGTTCGATTTTAGAAGTAACAGTATCAATAGCATCAATAATATAATCGTAAACAGTAAAATCTATGTCAGTATCGGCAGAATAAAATATTTTATGACAGTTTACTTTAATTTCTGGGTTAATATCAGAAATTCTTTCTGATGCCGCTAAAACCTTGTCAAGTCCTATGGTTTTGTTAGTAGCAATAATTTGTCTGTTAATATTTGTAATACTAACAGTATCGTTATCAAACAAATCAATAGTGCCAATACCAGAGCGTGCAAGTGCCTCCACGGCATAACCGCCCACACCGCCGATGCCAAAAACGGCAACACGTGAGTTTTTAAGCTTTTCTAAATTATCTTCGCCAATAAGTAGCGCTGTTCTGTCATAAATATTTTCCATAGCTATCCCTCTTTGAAATAATTTTAACCTCTACATAATATTTTGTCAAGAAATGTACTGTGTTGATTTTAAAAATAAATTTTGATATAA
>JAZNJT010000115.1:0-6866 GCA_045578145.1 Acutalibacteraceae bacterium | reverse complement strand
TAACTGCAATTACTGCGGTTTGGGGTTATGTTGGGGTAGACTCTATTCGCAAGGTTGCAAAGGAATTTGGCGGAGTAGAGCATAGAATAGAGTTTGTTAGAGAAGTAGACGGTGTAAAATACTATAACGATTCTATTGCCTCAAGTCCCACAAGAACTATCGCGGGACTTAAGGCGTTTGATAAAAAGGTGCATCTTATTGCAGGCGGTTACGATAAGCATATTCCGTTTGAGCCAATGGTGCCTTATGTACTCGAAAAGGTTGAAAAGCTTTATCTTTGCGGACATACAGCAGAGAAGATTGAAGAAGCTGTAAGAAATGATAAAAATTATAATGGAAATCCTGAAATAATAAGGGTTGCAGATATAAGAGAGGCTGTAGAAAAGGCACAAAAGGACACAAAACAGGGTGATATTGTAACTCTAAGCCCTGCTTGTGCGAGCTTTGATGCGTTTCCGAATTTTGCTGCGAGAGGCAATTATTTTAAAGAATTGGTGAATAAGCTTTGATGGAAATAAAGGAAAGACTTTTTGCACTGTCAAGTGCAGACGCAGTAGGTAATATAAAACACGCTTCTGATTTAGCTTTCGAAATGCTAAGCAAATACTGCGAATGCATAAGAACAGATACACTATCGGTAATAGGCTATTTAAACGGCGAGAGTGATTACACCCTTATGCTTGATGCACATATTGACCAAATAGCGATGGTTGTAACAAATGTTGATGACGAAGGCTTTTTAACAGTTAGTAATGCGGGTGGAATAGATTTAAGAATGTTGCCGTCAAGAAGAGTTACTGTTCACGCAAAGCGAAAAATAACGGCTGTTTTTTGCTCGACGCCGCCCCATCTTGCAAACGGCGAAAAAGAATACACCGATATTTCTGATATTAAGCTTGATACCGCGCTAGGTAAAAAGGCAAAAGAGATAGTAAGTATCGGGGACTTTATCACCTTTAATACTGAGCCATTTCAACTTTTAAATAACCGCGTTTGCGGAAAAAGTTTTGATGATAGAGCAGGAGTCACTTGTATTATAGAGGTAGCAAAACGACTAAAGGATAAAAAACTGCCCTTTAATGTAGTTTTTGTTTTGAGTGACGGAGAGGAATTAGGACTCAGAGGTATAAGAACAGCTACTTTTAAGGTTAATCCCGATGAAGCTATCGCCGTTGATGTGAGTTTTGGTGACGGAATAGGTATAAGTGAAGAAGAATCGGGCGAGTTAGGCAAAGGCGCTATGGTGGGTATTTCACCTTGTCTTGACAGTGAAATCAGTAAAAAGCTTATAAATATTGCAAAAGACAAAAATATTTCATATCAAACAGAGGTTATGGCTGAAAAAAGCGGTACTAATGCCGATATGATTTCGGTTTCGCGCGAGGGTGTAAGGACTTGCACATTGTCTATTCCGCTTCGCAATATGCATACAGACTGTGAGATATTAGATATTTCGGATTTAGAGAGCGTGTGTGAACTTTTGTGTGAATACATTTTGGGCGGCGGTGTAAAATATGACTGAAAAATTAGAAAATCTTTGTAATTTAGACGCCGCATCGGGTGATGAAAAATCCGTCAGAGATTATATAATCTCACAAATAGAGGATTACTGTGAATTTAAAACCGATAATCTTGGAAATATAATTGCCTTTAAAAAGGGTGAAAAAACACCTGCAAGAAGAATTATGATAGACGCTCATATGGATGAAGTGGGTTTAATTATTACTGGTATCACAAATAAAGGCTATTTAAAGTTTCAAACAGTTGGCGGAATTGATACTGCGGCGATTATGTCAAGACGAGTTTTAATAAACGGTAAATTAAATGGTGTTATTTCGGGCAAACCGATACATCTAATCGGAAGGGATGAACGAAAGAAACTGCCAAAGTGCGAAAATCTTTATATAGATATAGGCGCCAAGTCACAGCAAGAGGCAGAAAGCGTTGTAATGTTGGGCGACAGAGCGGTTATCTGCGGTGAGTTTGAGCAAAGCGATAACAATATAATCTCAAAAGCGATAGATGATAGAGTGGGTTGTGCAATTTTAATTGATTTGATTCAAAATTACAGCGAATACGATTTTTATGCATCGTTTTCTGTGCAGGAGGAGGTAGGACTCAGAGGCGCTAAGGTAAGCGCTTATACAATTAACCCTGACTGCGCTATTATGCTTGAAAGCACAACTGCCGCTGATATTGCAGATGTAAAAAAGGAAAAAACAGTTTGTAAATTAGGTTTAGGTCCTTGTGTTTCGTTTATGGATAAAGCAACAGTTTATGACCGTGAGTTTTATAAAGCTGCGCTTGCAAGCGATATTCTCTGTCAACCAAAATGCGCGGTTGCGGGCGGAAACAATTCGGGAGCGGTACACCTCACACGTGAGGGAGTAAGGTGTATTGCGATTTCTATTCCTTGCAGATATATTCATTCGGCATCTTCTGTTTGTGATATAAACGATATTAAAAATGCAAGAAAATTGGCAGAATATATGCTAGGTAATATTGCAAACGGTGAAATCAAATGATTTCGCTTACGAATGAATTACCAACAATTGATAAAGACAGTGCGGAGCTTGTAAAAATCAAGTGTCTGTTTGAGGCTTACAAAAACGATGATAAGGTGCTTTTCTGGAGTCAGGATAATAATAAGGCATTTATTTCTATGACCGATGGCAATATGATAATTTTTAACAATTCTGCCGATATAGAGGAGCTTAAGGAGTTTGTTGAGGTTATGAACCCTGCTTGTGTTTACAGTGACTATGGAACTCTGTGCGAAATAGGCAGAAAACCCGAGGAACGAATTAATATAATGTCAAGAAAAGCGGACATAGATGGCGAAACGGTAAGCGACAGTCTATCGAGCAAGGAAATATACGACCTACTTGATGTGGACGGACTGTCACTGCCTGAGTACCCGTATTTTGCGGTTGACTACTGCCGAAGACTTAATATGTGTACTGCAAAATATTTTGCCTTGAAAGACAAATGCGCAATAATCACCTTTAATTCTGGAGATAAGGCGATAATAAACGGACTTGCAAGCCATAAAAAAGGTTTTGGTGCGGTGGCTCTTAAAGCAATATTACAGCAGAATAAAGGGAAAACGCTTTTTGTCTGCTGTAGGGACAAAGTAAAAGGATTTTATGAAAAACAAGGATTTAAAATGCTGTATTACGGCGGTTATTGGGTGAAAAATAATGAACATAACTAATTTTTTTGAGATTGATGAAAAATTGCTCCGTTTTGATAAAAAGGCAATGGAAAATGCGAGTGAGCAGTTTAGCAAAATTGATAGTATAACAGAGTATAATCAGTTAAAGGTGCTTTCGGCATTTATTAAAAACGGTGTTAGCGAATCTTCCTTTGCGGGTTCTACGGGCTATGGCTATGATGACCGAGGCAGAGAAATTTTAGAAAAGGTTATGGCGGATTGTATGGGTGCTGAAGATGCTTTAATGCGCCATAACTTCGTTTCGGGAACACATACGCTTACAGTTGCGCTTTTCGGTGTGTTAAGACCTGAAGATACAGTAATTTGTCTTACAGGCAGACCTTATGACACCATTACGGGAGTTTTCGGTATAGACTCTGTTACAGATGGTTCTTTGGCTGATTTCGGTGTTAAATACGGAGAAGTTGCTTTAAAGGCTGACGGCACACCCGATATTGAAGAAATAAAGAAAAGGCTTGGGGTAGAAAAGCCTAAAATGGCTTATATTCAGCGCTCACGCGGATACAGCACAAGGCCCAGCCTAACTATTGACGGAATAAAAGAGATAATAGATGCTGTGCGCGAGGTATCACCCGAAAGCATTATTATGGTTGATAACTGCTACGGTGAGTTTGTTGAAACAAAGGAGCCTTGCGAGGTGGGTGCAGATTTAATTGCGGGCTCACTCATTAAAAACCCAGGTGGCGGTATTGCGCCAACAGGCGGATATATTGCGGGCAGACGTGACCTTATTGAAAAATGTTCATACAGACTTACCTGTGCGGGCGTCGGACGTGAGGTAGGCGCCACTCTCGGCCATTCAAGAGAGCTTTATTTAGGGCTTTTTGAGGCACCGCATGTTGTGGGAGAGGCATTAAAAACCGCGGTTTACGCTTCCTCACTTTTTTCACTTCTTGGCTTTCCGGTATCTCCAACAGTAGACGAAATAAGGGGAGATATTATCCAGTGTGTAACATTGGGTACGGCTGATGGCTTGGTGGCTTTCTGTCAGGGTATGCAGTCGGGAGCACCTGTAGATGCTTATGTATCGCCTGAGCCATGGGATATGCCTGGTTATACAGACCCTGTAATAATGGCGGCAGGCGCTTTTACCTTGGGTGCTTCAATCGAGCTTTCTGCCGACGGACCTTTAAGAGAACCTTATGCCGCTTGGATGCAGGGCGGACTTAATTTTCACAGTGCAAAAGCAGGTGTGCTGCTTGCGGCACAAAAAATGCTTAAAAAGGGCGCAATAAAATTTTAAGGAGCTTAAAATGGAAAATTTGTTTGCGGGAAAGGTTTATGAAATCTTACCTCTTTCTAACGGAATACTTTTTTCATATAAAAAGGAAGAGCTTGAAATAGGCGATTATGTTGAGTATAAAATGATTTCATTTGATAACCGACGAATCAATAATGTTGCAAAAAATATATATCTGCTAACAAAGTTCGGAACAGATGCTAAGGAGATTAAAAATCTTTGTGAAAATTATATTACGGTGAAAACTCTTATTTTACCGGGTGGCAAGGTTTTCCTGCTTGAGCCAAACGGCAAGGCAATGCTTGCTGATAGCGATGCAACAGTCATCTGGACAGGCGACCTTACATATAAAACTTTCAAGCCTGCCGATATTACGCTTCAGGGTAATGCGCTTTGGGCTGTTTATCCCGAGCGCAATGTTTTGCTGAAATATAATCTTTCAACCATGCGTGTCGAATTGCGCATTGGCGGTGAGAAAACTCCGTTTGGAAATCCTGTAAGCATTTTTGCTAAGGACGACGATGTAATTATAAGTAATAAGGATTCAAAAAAGCTCATAAAAATTAATATTAACGATTATAATTTAGAAGAGCTTGAAAGTTTCGGTGAACCGCTTATGCAGTATATCGAGGTGCAGGGACATAGATTTGTCATACTTGAATCAGGGCTATATATATTGTGATATTTCAAAAATTGCCAAGCTTTTGTAGCTTGGCAAAAAAATTTTTAAAAAAGTACTTGACAAACAGCGAAAAATGATTATAATAAAATAGTAATCATTACTGATTTGGGTGATTAAAATGAAAAATTATTCAAGACAGCGCGAAGCTATTTTAGATGTTTTGCGCTCGACCGATACCCACCCAACTGCCAACTGGATTTACGGAAAAGTAAGGGAAAGGTTGCCTAATATCAGTCTTGGTACAGTTTACCGCAATCTTTCAGCTCTTTCTGAAGCGGGTGAAATTCTCTGTATTAATGTGGGCGATGATTTTCTGCATTATGACGGCGATGTTTCTTCGCATCTTCATCTGCATTGTAAAACCTGCGGTGATATTACTGATATAAGGCTTGATAGCGACCCCTTAAAGAGTGAAGCCTCTAAAATAGGCTTTACACCCGAAAATGCAGTTTATGTTTTAACGGGTATCTGCAAAAATTGTAATGTTAATGGAGGAAATTAAAATGAAAAAGTATGTATGTTTAGTATGCGGTTACACTCACGAAGGCGATGCGGCACCTGATAAGTGCCCAATTTGTAATGCACCTGCATCAAAATTTCAGGAACAGGCAGGCGAAAAGACCTGGGCTGCTGAACACGTTGTAGGAATTGCTAAAGGCGTTGATGAGAAAATCATTGAAGGTCTTCGTGAAAACTTCAACGGCGAGTGCTGTGAGGTTGGTATGTATCTTGCAATGTCAAGAGTAGCTCACAGAGAGGGCTATCCTGAAATCGGTCTTTACTGGGAAAAGGCAGCCTTAGAGGAAGCAGAGCATGCTGCAAAGTTCGCTGAGCTTTTGGGTGAGGTTGTAACCGATAGCACAAAGAAAAATCTTGAAATGCGTGTTGATGCTGAAAACGGAGCAACCCTTGGAAAATTTGAACTTGCAAAGCTTGCTAAAGAGCTCGGCCTTGATGCAATTCATGACACTGATCACGAAATGGCACGTGACGAGGCTCGTCACGGCAAAGCCTTTGAAGGTCTTTTAAATCGTTATTTTAAATAATTTTTTAAAGGGAGCATAAAAGCTCCCTTTTTACATATCATAATAACCACAGGAGGAAATACTATGAAAAAAATATTAACTGTTATTTTATGTTTAACCTTTGTTTTAGCGCTTTCTGCCTGCGGTGAGAATAAAAATATAGGCAGCAATATGCAAAGCGGAGGCGGTATGATGTCAGAGGCAAGAGATGACGTTTCATCATTTGTTGAGGGTGTTGAGTCGGGTATCTCTTCGATGACAAGTATGTTAACCCAAAGCAATACAAAGCTTACTGCTGATGAAGCGCTTGATATAGCGCTCAGAGAAGCAGGTGTTGGTAAGAATGAAATTCGCGAGCTCGAAAACAATCTTGACCGAGAGAATGGAATTTTGGTTTATGACATTGAATTTAAATCAGGCAATACCGAATATTCTTATGATATAAATGCTCAGACAGGTGAAATAATCGACCGCGAAAAAGATCTTAACGACTAAATTAAAAAGCTATCTCTAAATATTAGAGGTAGCTTTTTATAGTATTAAGTATTTTTTAAATATTTACTCATGTTAAATCATGGCCTTCCCTCAAATCGAGTAATCAATCATAATATGTTTTATAAAAGCGCCATAAAGGCGCTTTTATTTATTTCTGTTTCTGCTGAGATAAAGAATTTTTTCTGCAAG
>JAZNJT010000114.1:0-18757 GCA_045578145.1 Acutalibacteraceae bacterium | reverse complement strand
CGCTAAGGGCTCTAAGAAGTAATAAAGGAGTGTATGAAAGATGGTTAGCAAACCTAATAGTAATCAGGCAAGACTCAAGCGCCATGCCCGCGTACGTTCAAAAGTTAGCGGAACAGCTGCTTGCCCTCGCCTCGATGTATTCCGCTCCAACAGCAATATCTATGCCCAGCTTATCGATGACGTAAACGGCGTTACACTCGCCGCTGCCGCTTCTAACGAAAAGGATTTCGCAGAGAACGGCGGTAATTGCGAGGGTGCACGCAAGGTTGGACAGTTAATCGCTGAACGTGCCGCAGCTAAAGGTATCACAGAGGTTGTTTTTGACCGTGGCGGATACATTTATCACGGCCGTGTCAAGGAGCTTGCCGAAGGTGCCCGTGAGGGCGGCCACAAGTTCTAAAAGGGAGGAATACTTTTGGCTACAAATATTGACGCATCAACATTAGATATAAAAGAAAAGGTAGTTGCAATAAACCGTGTTTCTAAGACTGTTAAGGGCGGACGTATTATGAAATTCTCTGCTCTTGTTGTAGTTGGCGACGGCAACGGTATTGTAGGCTACGGTATGGGTAAAGCCGGCGAAGTTCCGGATGCTATCCGTAAGGGCATCGAAGATGCTAAGAAAAATCTAATTAAAGTATCATTAAAAGGTACAACAATTCCGCACGAAATCATCGGTGAATTCGGTGCAGGCAGAGTTCTTATGAAGCCCGCTGCTCCCGGTACCGGTGTTATTGCCGGCGGTGCTGTACGTGCCGTTGTAGAAACTGTTGGTATTACCGACATTCGTACAAAGGCTTTACGTTCAAATAATCCTTGCAACGTAGTTCGCGCTACAGTTGCCGGTCTTGCAGCATTACGCTCAGCTGAAGAAGTTGCAGCTGTTCGCGGCAAGTCTGTTAAGGAAATCGTAGGTTAAGGAGGAGCAGTATTATGGCAACAAAAAAGACTGCCTGCCTTAAGGTAAAGCTCGTAAAGAGCACAATCGGTTCAAAAAAGGACCAAATCGCAACTGCTAATGCCTTAGGTCTTTACAAGGTTGGCGATGAAAGAATTCAGCCCGACAATGCACAGACAAGAGGCAAAATCAACAAGGTATGCCACCTCGTTGAAGTAACAGAAACTAAGGCGTAAGCCCTAGTACAGTGTCACATTTGTGACAATGCAGTGTAACTGCAATTAAGCAAGGAGGTGCGAACAATGAAAATGCATGAATTAGCTCCGGCTATTGGCTCCACTAAGGAGGTAAAGCGCATAGGCAGAGGTCATGGTTCTGGCAACGGCAAAACAGCCGGTAAGGGACATAAGGGCCAGAAAGCCCGTGCAGGTCACGGTATGAGAGCTGGTTTTGAAGGCGGTCAGATGCCTCTTCAAAGACGAGTTCCAAAGCGTGGCTTCAATAACATTTTTGCTACAGAGTGGGCAGCAATCAACGTATCAGCTTTAGAAGTGTTCGAGGACGGTTCTGTTGTAGACGCTGCTGCTTTGGCAGATAAGGGAATAATCAAAAAGGCAAATCTTCCTATTAAGGTGTTAGGAAATGGCAAGCTTACTAAGAAATTAGAAGTTAAGCTTAATGCATATTCTGCTTCTGCGGCTGAAAAGATTAACGCTGCAGGCGGAAAGGCTGAGGTGATCTAATATGTTAGAAACACTTCGTAATGCATGGAAGGTAAAAGAGCTTCGCAATAAAATTTTATTTACAATTTTAATCGTGCTCATTTTCCGCATTGGTTCGGTTATTCCTGTTCCCTATATTGATGTTGCTGCTTTAAAGGCTGCTACACAAACGGGAGCGACTAACGAATTCTTCAGCTATTTATCAATTTTGACCGGTGGCGGTCTTGAATACGGCGCCATCTTCGCAATGTCGGTTACTCCGTACATTAACTCTTCAATCATTATTCAGCTTTTGTGTGTAGCTATTCCCGCACTTGAAAGACTTTCGAAAGAGGGCGAAGAAGGTCAAAAGAAATTAGCTCAAATAACACGTTACGCCACAATTATTTTAGCTCTTATCCAAGGTATAGCTTACTTCATTTATTTGAAGAACGGTGGCGGTCAGGTTTCATCATATCTTAGTGTAAAGGGCGGCGCAGTAGTATTTGCAGGCTTCGTTATAGTGCTTGCATTCACAGCCGGTTCTGCACTTGTTATGTGGCTTGGTGAGCAAATTGATACAAACGGTATCGGCAACGGTATCTCAATTCTGCTCTTTGCAGGTATCCTGTCACGCGGTCCTCAGGCGTTTAATGCGCTTGTTGCTTACTGCAAGCTTGGACAGTGGGTTGCTGTTATAGGAATAGTTTTAGGTTTCTTGGCAGTAATTGCATTTGTAGTTTGGATGACAGCTGCAGAACGCAGAATTCCTGTTCAGTATGCTAAGCGTGTTGTAGGAAACAAAATGTACGGCGGTCAAAATACCCATATTCCGATTAAGGTTAATATGTCAGGTGTTATGCCAATCATCTTTGCTTCTTCAATTCTTATGTTACCCACAATGGTTTTGGGCTTTATGAAGAACACTACATCTTCAATGTATAAGTTCTTGTCCCTTTTCAGTGTTCAGGGTATTTTCTACGCAGTAATCTATTTCTTATTGATTATCGGTTTTGCTTACTTCTATGCAACAATCCAGTTTAATCCTGTAGAAATGGCAAACAATCTGCGTAAAAACGGTGGTGCAATTCCCGGTATCAGACCAGGTAAGCCCACAACTGATTTTATTTCAAAGATCCTTTCAAGAATTACACTTATGGGTGCTATATTCTTAAGTGTAATCGCAATTCTACCTATAGTTATCGGTTCTGTCGGCGGAATTAATATTTCACTCGGCGGTACATCGGTACTCATTATGGTTGGTGTTGCTCTTGATTTGGTTCGCAGTCTTGAATCTCAGATGATGATGCGTCATTACAAGGGATTTCTTGACTAATATTTAAGGAGTATTTATATGAAGCTAATACTTTTAGGTGCCCCCGGTGCCGGCAAAGGCACTCAGGCAGAGGTAATATCTGAGAAGTACAATATTCCTACCATTTCCACCGGCAACATTATCCGTGCTGCGCTTAAAAACGGAACGGAAATGGGACTTAAAGCTAAATCCTATATCGATGCTGGAAACCTAGTTCCTGATGATGTTGTAATTGGCATTATAAAGGAAAGACTTGCAGAGAGTGACTGTCAAAACGGTTACATTCTTGACGGTTTCCCACGCACAATTCCACAGGCTGAGGCTCTTGACCAATTAGGCTTTGATATTGATGCGGCGCTCTCAATCGAAGTTGCTGACAGTGAAATCGTTAAGCGCATGTCGGGTAGACGAGTTTGTGAAAAGTGTGGGGCTAGTTACCATACCGAATATAAAAAGCCACAGGTTGAGGGCAAGTGCAATTTCTGCGACGGCAATTTAGTTATCCGCAAGGATGATGAGCCTGAAACTGTTCTTAACAGATTGGGTGTTTACCATGAGCAGACAGAGCCACTTAAAGACTTCTATAAGGCTTGCGGCAAGCTTATTTGTGTAGAGGGACAGGAAGAGGTTGCAGATACAACCAAATTAGTTCTCGCTGCATTGGAGAATTAGGATATGATAGTGCTAAAAACCGGTCGTGAGCTTAAAATAATGAAAGAAGCTTGCAGGATATCGGCCGGAGCATTACAAACAGCAGGCAAGGCGGTTGAGCCTGGGGTAACCACGGCAGAAATCAATAAATTGGCTGAAGATTATATCAGAAGTCAGGGAGGAGAGCCTAACTTTTTAAACTATGAGGGCTATCCTGCCACCGCCTGTATATCTATAAACAACGAAGTTATTCACGGCATTCCTACTAAAGCGCGTAAACTTAAAGCTGGGGATATAGTAAGTATAGACCTTGGCGCCAAGTATGAGGGATATCATGGAGATAATGCCGCCACTTTCGCTTGCGGAGATGTTTCGTCCGAGGCGAAGCGGCTGATGGAGACCACTAAAGAGAGCCTTTATGAAGGCATTGCTGCAGCGGTCTCAGGCGGTAGAATCGGCGATATCAGTAGCGCGGTTCAGTCGTATGTCGAGGCGCGTGGGTACTCTGTGGTAAGGCAGTTTGTCGGTCACGGTATAGGTACTCACCTGCATGAACCTCCCGAGGTTCCGAATTTTGGGGCAAAAGGCCGCGGGATTCGGCTGCTGCCCGGTATGACATTAGCCATTGAGCCTATGGTAAACGCAGGTAAAAGCGATGTTAAAATTATGCCGGACGGTTGGACTGTTTTAACCGGTGACGGTTCTCTTTCCGCTCATTTCGAGCATACGGTAGTAATTACGCCAGACGGACCCAAAATACTAACCTTAATATGAGGTAAATTATGGTAGGACGGATAGTATGTTCCAAATCGGGACGGGATAAAGATTATTTTATGGTCATTGTAAATGAGGCAGACGGATTTTATTTTGTTTGTGACGGTAAGGAACGGCCACTTGAACGGCCTAAAAGAAAGAATGCATTGCATTTAAGTTTTACTAATTCTTACCTTAAAGAAGATGACTTTAAAACAAACAGACAATTGAGAAAAGCGCTGGCGGTGTATAGAGATTCCGCCAAACAAAAGGAGGAACTGTGATGTCTAAGGCAGACATGATAGAGCTTGAAGGCGTCGTTGTTGAGGCTATGCCTAACGCAATGTTCAAGGTAGAAATTCAGGGAGGACATCAGATACTTGCTCATATTTCGGGTAAATTACGTATGAATTTTATACGTATTCTCCCAGGTGATAAGGTAACTGTTGAGATGTCACCCTACGATTTATCAAAAGGACGCATTACATGGCGTTCAAAATAATGTAAGTAAATTACATTTCAAAATTTCAAGGAGGCAAAATCGAATGAAAGTCAGACCTTCTGTTAAAAAGATTTGCGAAAAATGCAAAATTATCAAACGCAAGGGCAAAATCATGGTTATCTGTGAGAATCCCAAGCATAAACAGCGTCAGGGTTAATTTGCATTTTGTGTGGCTTGAAAAATTCAAGCCTAAGAAAAAAATGGAGGTGCTTTGATTAATGGCACGTATTGCTGGTGTTGACCTTCCGAACGATAAGAGAGTTGAAATCGGACTCACTTACATTTTCGGAATCGGTCTTACTACATCTAAAAAAATCCTTGCCGACACCGGTATTGATCCCGATGTTAGAGTTAAGGACCTTACCGAAGACGATATTTCAAAATTGCGTGAATATATCGACCACAACCTTCAGGTAGAAGGTGACCGTCGCCGTACCATCGCATTTGATATTAAGAGACTTATCGAAATCGGCAGTTATAGAGGTCTTCGTCATCGTAAAGGCTTACCTGTAAGAGGTCAACGTTCAAAGACAAACGCTCGTACACGTAAGGGACCTAAGAAGACTATCGCTAACAAGAAGAAATAAGTAGGAGGAAGATAATATGGCTACTGCTAAAAAGGCGACAGCTACTCGCCGCCGCCGTGAAAAGAAAAACATTGAACGTGGCGCTGCCCATATCCAGTCTACCTTCAACAATACAATCGTAACTATCACCGATACACAGGGAAATGCTCTTTCTTGGGCATCTGCCGGTGAGTTAGGATTCAGAGGTTCAAGAAAGTCTACACCTTTCGCAGCACAGTCTGCAGCAGAAACTGCTGCTAAAGCTGCTATGGAGCATGGACTTAAAACTGTTGAAGTATACGTTAAGGGACCCGGTGCCGGACGTGAAGCTGCTATCCGCGCTTTACAGACCGCAGGACTTGAAGTTAGCATGATTAAAGATGTTACTCCTATTCCTCACAACGGCTGCCGTCCTCCTAAGAGAAGACGCGTTTAATTATTAAAATTACTTTTGCGAATTTATCGCATAAAAAATTTGGAGGTATAACAGATGGCAAGATATACCGGTGCAGTTTGCAGACTTTGCCGCCGCGAAGGACAGAAATTGTTCCTTAAAGGTGAGCGCTGCTATTCTGAAAAATGTTCCGTAGGCATCAGAGCTTATGCTCCCGGCCAGCACGGACAAGGTAGAAAGAAGTCAACTGAATACGGCTTGCAGCTTCGCGCTAAGCAGACCGCAAGACGTTTCTATGGCGTTCAGGAAAATCAGTTCCATCATTATTTCGAGATTGCTGAAAGAAAACAGGGTGTAACAGGTGATAACCTTCTCCGTATTCTTGAAAGCCGTCTTGACAACGTAGTTTACAGAGTAGGTTTCGCTTCTTCAAGAGCAGAAGCAAGACAACTCGTAGGTCACGGTCATTTTGAAGTAAACGGCAAGCGTGTTGATATCGCTTCATATCTACTTAAGGCTGGTGACGTAGTATCTATTTGCGAAAAGAGCCGTGGCAGCGAAAAGATTAAAGCTGTTGTAGAGGCTAACAGTGCACGTCCTGTTCCGCAGTGGATCGATTTAGACCGTGAGGCTCTCTCAGCTAAGGTTATTAACCTTCCTAATAGAGATCAGATTGATGCTCCTGTTGAAGAGCAACTCATCGTCGAATTCTATTCAAGATAATAATTATCTGTAGAAATTATCATACGCTTTCCGTACAGAGCGTGAAACAAAAATTTATTGTACGGAGAAACGGAGCTTTTAAATGATAGAAATTGAAAAGCCCAGAATTGATACCGTTGAAATGACTCAGGACGGCACATACGGGAAATTCGTTATGGAACCGTTAGAGCGCGGTTATGCTACAACACTCGGAAATAGTATGAGAAGAGTTTTACTCTCAATACTCCCAGGTGTTGCAGTAACCAATGTTAAGATTGACGGTGTAGTGCATGAGTTTACAACAATTCCAGGTGTTAAGGAAGATGTAACAGAAATCATTCTCAACATTAAAGGTCTTATTGCGAAGCTTCATGCAGATACGGCAAAGAAAATTTATATTGAGGCTGAAGGTCCCTGTGTGGTAACTGCTGCTTCAATCAAGACCGATTCAGAGGTTGAAATTCTTAATCCTGATATGTATATCGCTACTCTTTCAGCAGGTGCAGTTCTTAATATGGAAATGACACTTGATAAGGGCAGAGGTTACGTTCCGGCAGAACAAAATAAGCCTCAGCAGAATGTGATCGGCGTAATTCCGGTTGACTCTATTTACACCCCTGTTTTAAAGGCAAACTTTACGGTTGACAACACCCGTGTAGGCAATGTTACCGATAAAGGCAAGCTTACACTTGAAGTTTGGACAGATGGTTCTATTAAAGCTAATGAAGCAGTATCTATGTCTGCAAAGATTTTAATTGAACATTTAGAACTGTTCCTTAATCTTTCAGAGGGTGCAAGCGAGGTTGAAAGCACCTTGGTAGATAAGAGCAACACCGAGAAAGAAAAAGTTCTTGATTTAACTATCGATGAGCTTGATTTATCTGTTCGTAGTTTCAACTGTTTGAAACGTGCAGGTATAAACACGGTTGAAGACCTTATCAACAAGTCCGAAGAGGATATGATGAAGGTTAGAAATCTCGGCCGTAAGTCTTTAGAAGAGGTTATTGCGAAGTTAGATTCATTCGGATATACTCTCAAGAAAGACAATGACTAATTATTAGTTGTATTTCAACTAAAATCACTGTTTAAGGAGTGAATAGAAATGCCAGGTACCCGTAAATTGGGAAGAACCAGCGAACACAGAACCGCAATGCTCAGAGCAATGGTAACATTCTTGCTTGAAAACGGTAAGATTGAAACAACTGTTACCCGTGCTAAAGAAGTAAGAGCTATGACGGAGAAGTATATTACACTCGCTAAGAATAACACACTTGCTAGCAAGCGTCAGGCTTTGGCTTTTATTACTAAGGAAGATGTTGTAGCAAAGCTTTACAACGAAATTGCTCCTAAGTATATGGAAGTAAACGGCGGTTATTGCCGTATCACAAAGACAGGTCCGCGTCGCGGAGATGCTGCTGAAATGGCAATTATCGAGTTAATATAATTCTAGCCTGTGTGGCTAAAAGTATTTAGTACTCACATTGTGGGAGTGTCCGCTGTTAAGCGGTAGCTGTATGTTAAAATAGGCACTGATAATGTGTGTACTAAAAATTTCTATAATTAAAGCACCTTTGAAATTGTTTCAAGGGTGCTTTTTGTTGTTTTTTCGCAACCGATATTTTGGTTGAAAGTCCCTATATTTAAGCGGTTTTTAAGACGAAGCAACTAAGAGTTGACACAAAATGTAAATATAAATTACTTGACCTTTTTATATTTAAGGTATAAAATTGCAATATGAACATAGAATTTTTTCGGGAGGTCTTTTAATGACTTTAGGACAAAAGATATCTATACTCAGAACAGCAATGAATATTTCACAGGAACAGTTGGCAGAAAAATTAGATGTTTCACGTCAGTCTGTTTCAAAGTGGGAGTCGGACAAATCGATACCCGAAGTTAGCATGATATTAAAACTATCAGGAATTTTTAATATCACACTTGATGATTTATTAAGAGAAGAAATTCCGTTAGCACCAACCTATACCGAGCCTATTTTCAGACCTAAGGAATCGGTGAACTATAATTTAAAATATTTTGGCACCGATGGTTTCAGGGGCGAGGCTAATACTGTTCTTACAGCAGACCATGCTTATAAAATCGGTAGATTTTTGGGCTGGTATTATTCATCTGCTTTATCAGGTAAAAAGGAACCGAATCATAAAACTCGAATTGTTATAGGAAAGGATACAAGACGTTCAAGCTATATGTTCGAATATTCGATAGTTGCAGGTCTTACAGCTTCTGGTGCAGATGCATATATGCTTCATGTTACAACAACACCCAGTGTTTCTTATGTGGCCAGACAGGACGGTTTTGATTGCGGTATAATGATTTCTGCATCGCATAATCCTTTTTACGATAACGGAATTAAACTTATTAATTCTTATGGCGAAAAAATGGACGATTACACACTGTCACTTGTAGAGAAATATATTGACGGTGAGGTAGAGGAATTCGGTTTTGAGAAGGATTTGCCTTATGCGACCAAGGAGAATATAGGCAGAATCATCGACTATACCTCTGGCAGAAACAGATATGTAGGGTATTTGATTTCGGTTGCGGCAAATTCTTATAAAAAACTCAATATTGCGCTTGACTGTGCAAATGGCTCTTCTTGGATGATAGCGAAGTCTGTTTTTGATGCTTTAGGAGCGAAAACACATATCATAAATGCAGAGCCTGACGGTATTAATATCAACTTTAATGCAGGTTCTACCCATATCGGAGTATTAAGAAAGTTTGTAAAGGAAAAGCATTGTGATGTAGGCTTCGCTTTTGACGGCGATGCGGACAGATGTATTGCAGTTGACGAAAACGGCGAAATTGTAAACGGCGACCATGTAATTTATATAATTGCGCAAATGCTGCGTAAAAAAGGCTTGCTGAAAAACGATACTGTTGTAGCTACGGTTATGTCAAACTTGGGTTTTTTCAGGGCGCTTGAAGAAGCAGGGATTAATTGTATTCAGACTACTGTGGGCGACAAGTATGTTCACGAAGCAATGCTCGAAAATGACTGTAGCATAGGCGGTGAGCAAAGCGGCCATATAATTATAAGGAAATATGCTTCTACAGGTGACGGTATATTAACTGCAATTATGTTAGCGGAATGTATGATTGAAAATAAATCCGCTTTGAGCAAGCTGGCATCTCCTGTAAAAATGTTTCCACAGACGGTGAAAAATGTTGTGGTAAACGATAAAGCGGCGGTAACATGTAATAAACAGGTGCTTGATGCCGTAAAAGAGGTTGACGAGGCGCTCGGTAAAAATGGAAGAATTTTACTCAGAGAGAGCGGAACAGAACCGATGATTAGAGTTATGGTAGAATCAAACAGTCAAAAGAACTGTGAGTTTTATGCAGATAAAATAATAAATCTTATAACAGAATTAGGATTTGCTAGGTAAAAAATTAAAAAGCTATCTCATTAAAAAGTGAGATGGTTTTTTCTTATCAACCAAAAATCATGATTTTTATAATACTGAATAATATATGGCGGACAATTTCTATTGGCAGTATTGATTTTTTTAGAGAATTATGGTAAGATAATGGAGTTAAATTGGTTGAATATAACATTATAATATTGTGTAATAAGGGGGATAATGATGAGAACGGGTTTCTTTTCTTTTTTCAAAACTGTATATGCTATCATTTTCTCAATAATTATGGCTATATTATTGTTGTCTGAAAACATTTCGTATTTTTGCAAAAAAGAGTTTATTTTATCTAACGGAGTGATTTTTTGTATAGTTCTCATGCTTCTTTTAGCAGGTGTTGTTTTTTGTTCTGGACAAGATATCATTTCATTACACATTAGCAACCATAATCGCATATATTTTATCTACCTTTGTCAACTGGTTTGCAGGTCGAATATTGGTTTTCAAACAAAATAGACAGTCTGTTTTAAAAGAAATTTTAGAAATATATATAACTGGTATTATTGGACTGTTGTTGAATTTGGCGATTATGTGGGCGGAGGTTGAGTTACTTGCCTTTAACGAAATGTTTTCTAAAATGTCAGCCACAGCAATAGTTTTCTTTTATAATTTTTTGGTGCGAAAGCTACTTATTTATAAACAACAGTGAAAATTTTTAAAACCTATTAAACTACGCACAGTAAAAGCGAGGTGAATTTTACCTCGCTATTATTTGTTGTATAACGAAAACCACACGATAGTCGCGTGGTTCAAAAAAGGTTAACCGATGAACAAAAGAAGATCCTCCATTTGTGTTTAAATAGCAATGACCTGCCAGTCAAGCAAAAACACAAATGGAGGATTTATAAATGAAAAAAGAACAATTTGATATAAATAGTTTAGCACACACAAAATGGAATTGCAAGTACCACATAGTTTTCGCTCCAAAGTACAGGCAAAAAGTTTTTTACGAAGATAAACGGTTAGAGATAAGAGAAATATTACGAAAACTTTGCGAATGGAAAGGCGTTGAAATGGTAGAGGGAGAAGTGTGCCTAGACCATATACATATGCTGGTAAGTATTCCGCCCAAAATGAGCATTTCAGAATTTATGGGATATTTAAAAGAAAAAGCGCACTTGTGCGCCGCCGGTATCGGTTAGGGCTATGCCCGAAAATGAAAAACCACCCGCTATGCGGGTGGTTTTTCATTTAGTTATAGTTTAAATGTTTTTTGTTTTTATCTTTCGGGCAAGTAGCGTTAAAACAAGTAAAATAATGTATAGAACACCTATAATCACGAAAATTGCAGACCAACCGAATGTATCTTTAACAAATCCGAAAAGCATTGCTTGAACTGCGGCGCCCATGTAAACAGCCCAGTCGAAAACACCGATAACGGTTGAGGATAATGCCTTTCCGCCAATATCTCCCGCAATGGTCCAAATAACGCCTGTAACCATAGCAAAAACCCCAAGAACAAAAAGCATAATCGATGCGCCAAGCTGATGTTTTATAAAGGGGAATATAAGCATTCCGCAAAATGTTACAAGTGAAGCAATTATAAGCATTGGCTCACGCTTGCCTTTAAGTAGCTTGTCGGTTATAATCGGAAAAATAAACATAGCGCAAGCTTGCCCAAATGGTAATAGTATAGAACTGAAAATGCCGTCTTTAATAGTAAGACCTAATTCTTCGGTGAAATATGTAGGAATCCAGGTTATGAGACCGTATCGGCCAATACCTGCAATAGCTGAAATTAAACAGAATATAATTACCTTCGGCTCGGAAAACAGAAGTTTATAAGGGTAGAAATATCCTTTGTTTTTTACAATTTCTTCAAGCTCATCATTGGAAGTATCTTCGTTTTCTTCAAATTCAGATAATCCTGCATCGCTTGGTGAATTTTTAAAGAAGAGGATAAATGCGATAAGTGAAAGAAGTAATGGAATCAGAGGGAAACGGAATGCAGCACGCCAACCCCACTCGGGGTTTAGTTGTAAGCAAAGCAAAACCGAAAGGTAGGTAGTAACCTGTGCCATACCCGAGAAAAAGGTTGTAAGACCTGTTGCGAATCCACGCTTTTTACTTGGCCACCACTTGTTTACAACACCAAGTCCGTTAGACCATACCATAGACTGAAAGAAACCGTTTAGTCCCCAAAGCACCGCAATAACTGTGATGCTATGCTGAAACGAAATCACTACATTTAAAATAGCACTTACTACAACACCGATTATCATAAACCGTTTGTAACCAAAAAACGCGCCTAACCTTCCGTTTATTAACTGACCGAAAGCATAACACCAAAAGAGCGCCGATGAAACGACACCAAGAGCGGTAGTAGAAGAACCCAAATCATCCGCCATTTGCGTCATAACAAGGTTTATATTTTGCCTTCCGTTATAGAAGAATAAATACATAAAGCCGAAACTTAACAGCACAAGTAAAGCGTATTTTTCGATTTTTTGAAATTTCACGTTGTTTGGCGATAAAGCATTTTCTTTTAACATCCAAAAACCTCCAAATAGTAAGTGAACTTATTATATCATAGAGCATCTGAAAAGTAAAGATTTACGGTATAAAATTTCTTAAAACTAAAATAAAACATAGATGCCCGTTTTGGTATTGTAGTATTAAAAGTTGTTTCTGTACTCAATTGGCGATATTTCACGGTGTTTTTTAAAACTGTGACTGAAACTGTAAATATCTGAAAAACCGCATTGAAGGGCAATGTCAGAAATACTTTTAGTGGTATTAAGAAGTAAAATTTCAGCTTTGTTGATTCGAAATTCCTGCAAAAACAAGTATGGTGTTTTGCCGTATATATCAAAAAATATACGTCGGAAATGTTTTTCGCTCATATTTACGATATTTGCCAAATCTTTTATTTGTAAATTTGAATCACCGTAATTCTGTTTTAAATGTTCAACAGCCTTTTCAATGCGTTTGATTCTTTTAAAATCTTTTTCTTCAATTTTATGCTCGTTATATAATTGACCGATAATCTGTAATATCATACCGTTACATATTGCCATATATCCGGGAGAGTTAGAAAGAAAACAGTTCAGAACTTCTTTGAATTGTTTTTCATAGTTATAGGAAACCCCATCAGAACATACGGTTTTAAAAGGTAATGTTTTTTTAGGCCCAGAACTTTGTTTATCGAAAGAAAAGTTTACGGCTATATATGAAACCTCATCGCAAAGAAAAGCAGAGTTTTTATCGACGGAACCCCTTGCGACATATCCTACTTGTCCTTCCTGAACGATATGTTTTGTATCTCCTTCATATAAAACTGTCCCTTTTGTGACAAAAAATAAGCTTTCGTGATTTCGCGGTTTTTTTGAAATATAAGGGAAATTCTTCTTCAAAGTATCGGTAAAAACCACCGTTTCGTCAGATAATTGATAGTTAAAAATCGCATCTTTCATAAAACCACTCTCCTGAATAGTATATCGTCATTATACCATAGGAGGAATACAAATTCAATATTTGTGTCTTTTTTAAACAAAAAAATTCCGTTGCAAACATTGTAATTTGTATCATAAAATGATAATATTAAGATGAGGTGAGTGAGGTGTTAAAAGGAAACAAGGCTATTGTCACGGGAGCAAGTCGCGGAATCGGTTTTGCAATTGCAAAAGATTTGGCAAAAGCAGGCTGTTCTGTTATTATTACAGGCAGAAATGAAGAGTCCTTAAGAGAGGCGGCAATAAAAATAGGTAACGGGGCAATTTCTATGGTTTGGGACGCCTCTAATATTGAACTGGCCGAATTTAAAATAAAGGAAGCAGCTGAACTTTTGGGCGGTTTAGATATAGTAGTAAATAATGCGGGAATTTTTGCCCAACGCTCTGAATGGGATAAAGAGGGGTTGCTTCAAACGACAGTTGAAGAATGGGAATCGGTTATAAAAACAAATACAAGTTCCATTTTCTTTACAATGCAGGCGGCAGTAAAATATATGTTAGAAAACAATATTAAGGGCAACATTCTCAATGTAACCTCTGTTGCCGGTTATGAGCCCGTATATGGAGCGTATGGTACATCGAAAGTTGCGGCGACTAATCTTACAAGGGGTTGGGGTAAAATGTTCGCAAAAGACGGAATCACCATAAACGGTATTGCTTCTGGTCCTGTTGCTACAGAGATGAATGGATGGCATGAGGGCGACCCGATGGAGCACAGCAGAATCCCTTTTGGAAGATTTGCGACCATTGAAGAAATTTCCAAACTGGCAATGTACTTGTTGAGTGAAGATGCCAAGATGGTTTGTGGCGAAACAGTTATTTTAGACGGCGGTTATGCAATTAGATAAGAGGTGTGTTTTATGACAGAAAGAATTAAAAAATTAGTTGAAAAAACAGTTAGCGGTGAAATGTGGGTAGAACCCGTAAAAACAGAGTATGACAGAACCGACTTGTTGTTATCACCTGTTAAAATGTCGGCAAAAAGAGTTTGCGAATATATCTTAAATCAGGAATTGCGTATTTTGGAAGAATCCTGCTTTACAGGTCTTATGCACTTTGACGGCAGTGTAGAAGGTGATATTTTTAATAGAGCGGGACACAAAAACTTCCAAGAAGCAGTAAGCGCTTTTTATAATAAACCGGTGGATAATTTACTTACATTCGAGTGGCAACATTCGGTGGGAGATTTTGCAAAAATTATAAATTATGGTCTTGTTGGAATAAAAGACAACATTGAAAAATCCAAAAAGATTCATAAGTCAGATGAAAAAGCCTTGGAGTTTTTAGAAACGCAGACTGATTTATGTAATGCAATCATTAAAAGGGCGCAAAACGGTTCGGAAAAAGCATTTGCAAAATCAGAACAAACTGAAAATCAAACCTATAAAGAAAATTTAATCAGGTTGTCAAACGGGTTGAAAAAAGTTCCTGAAAATCCTGCAGAAAGTTTTTATGAAGCTGTGCTTTCGCTCTATTTCTGTTATTCGTTTATTCCTGACAGCATAGGTCTTATTGACAGGTATTTATACCCATTTTATAAACGTGACATAAAAAACGGGAATCTTACCGATGATAAAGCAAAAGAATATCTGCAGGAACTTTTTTTAATGCTTCAGGCAAGAATAAGCAAAGCATCCGACCGTTTTTATCGTGGTGGAGAATCTCATTTTTGTGTTGGAGGGTATCTGGAAAACGGTGAGGACGGATTTAACGAGTTTTCAAAGCTTATTGTGGAAGCTTTAATGGATTTGCCGATTTGGATTCCGCAAATTTCTTTGCGGTGGACAAAAAAGACATCGCGTGAAACACTTAGGTTCATGTTGGATTGCGAAAGAAAAGATAAAAACAAGAGAATTGCATTCGTAAATGATGAACCGCGTATCAAGGGACTAATGGAATACACAGGTTTGTCTTTTAGAGAGGCCGTAAATTATACAATGATGGGCTGTAACGAATTGGCACTTCCCGGCGGAATGGTTTTCGGTTTTGATGCGTTTAATATTGTGCGCTCTGTTGAAAATACTTTTTATAAACGAAGCGAAGAAATTTCAAAAACTACTGATTTTGAAGAATTTTATACCATTTTTGAACAAGAACTGTTTAGCGACTTGTGGGTTGCGGAAAAAATCAGTGAAGGTTTTCAGAAAACACGAAGTAGGGATTGTAATATCGTCAGCAATATCTTTTTAGAGGGTTGTATTGAAAATGCAAAAAGTTGTACCCAAGGGGGACTTACAAGATATATTGCGGTTGGATTGCCAATTGGACTTTCCAATGTGATTGATTCTCTTGCAATTACAAAGCAATTCGTTTTTGATGAAAAAATAATTACCTTTGCAGAGCTTATTAATGCTTTAAAGAGTAATTGGCAGGGATATGAAGATTTCCGTAATTTAATTTTGAAAAAAGGTAATTTTTTTGGCAACGATGATGATTGTTCTAATATGATTGCAAGACGGCTATTTGATAGTCTTACCAAATGGAACAATACAGAGAATTACCTTGGTAAAAAGTGGTTGTTCGGCAACCTTGTAGGCTACAATGAACATCATAAATTTTTTGGAGATAATCTTAAAGCTACACCAGACGGCAGATATTCTGGTGATGTATTAAATTTTGGAATTGGTCAATCACAGGGAAAAGACCGAAGTGGTCTTACGGCTCTTTTGAATTCTATTGCAAAATGTGATCCGAATGCAGTTCTTACCGGACCTAGCGTTACCAATGTTATGCTTGATGAAACATTAATTAGTGATGACAATAATTTTGAAAAACTTGTGGACTTATTTCAAACATATTTCTTAAATGGGGGCACTCATTTCCAGCTTACTTATGTATCAAAAGAAGACTTGATTAATGCGAAAATAGTTCCTGAAAATTATAAAAATTTGCGCGTACGTGTAAGCGGATTTTCTGATTATTTTATTTTCCTTAATGATGCTTTGCAAGATGAAATCATTACAAGAACGGAAAAGAAGGTATGATATGAACAAAGCAATCATTTTTGATATAGAAAAAAACTCATTTGTAGACGGACCTGGGATAAGAACCACCGTGTTTTTTAAGGGATGTAATCTCAAATGTGCATGGTGCCACAACCCTGAAAGCCAGAGCTTTGAACCTCAGATGATGTTTTATAGGGATAAATGTACGGGTTGCGGGAAATGTAAATCGGTTTGCGCTTCGCCCGAACATTGTACACTTTGTGGAAAATGTACGCTTTATTGCCCTGCGGAAGCCCGAAAAGTTTGCGGAAAAGAATATACCGTAGATGAGGTTTTTAATGAAATTATAAAAGATAAAGCGTTTTACGAAAATTCAGGTGGCGGCGTTACTTTTTCAGGTGGCGAGTGTATGCTTCAAATTGATTTTCTTTTAGAAATCCTGAAAAGGTGCAAGGAAAACGGCATACATACTGCAATAGATACAGCAGGGCATATATCATGGGGAAATTTTGAAAAGGTTTTGCCTTTTACGGATTTATTTCTTTATGATATTAAAATTTTTGATTCTGAAAAACATAAAAAATACACAGGTGTAGGCAATGAACTGATTTTGGATAACTTAAAAAGATTATTTGAAATCGGGGCAAAAATATGGATTCGTATTCCTGTTATTCCTACCGTAAATGATAACAAAGAAGAAATGCAAAAAATTAAAGCATTTATAGACAACTGCGGTGTGGCGGAAAGGGTAGAACTTTTGCCTTATCACAAGATGGGGGAAAATAAGTATGGGGCCATCTGTAAAGGACCTTATGTTTTTAATGTACCAACCACGGAAATAATGACTTTATTAAAAGAAATTTTCGTTTAAAGCATAGTATAAATCTCCTCAAATAAAAGATAATAATACCAATGATCAATATAACAAAAAGCGAGGCAACTTAACCTCGCTTTTTGTTATATGTATTTCGGCAAATAGTTACCGTGTGCTTCAATAAGCTCATCTACCATCTTTTTAATTGAATCAATGTCTAATTCGCTGCCTGTGTGTGGGTCAAGCATAGCGGCTTGATAAATGTGTTCCTTCTTTTTTGTTACTGCGGCTTCAATGGTTAAAAGTTGAACATTGATATTGGTCATATTCATCGCCGCGCACTGCACGGGCAAACTACCAACAGAACAAGGGTGAATGCCGCTTCCGTTCACAAGGCACGGTACCTCTACGCAGGCTTCCTTAGGAAGATTTGTAATCAAGTTGTCTTTGTTAAGCACATTGCCGCCAATCTGATAGGGTTTATCGGTCATGATTGCTTCCATAATTCTAGATGCATATTCGCAGCTTCGGGTGTGTTCCTTTACACCCTTTTGAAAAATTTCCGTATATTCCTTTTGCCAACCTTCAATTTGGCTTATACATCTGCGCGGATATTCATCAAGGGGAATATTATATTTTTGAATGAGTTCAGGGTACTTGCTTTTGATGTAGAACATATTGTATTCTGCGTTATGCTCACTGGATTCTGTGCAGTAGTAACCGAAATGTTTGATATACTCCATTCTCACCTTGTCTTTAGCGTCGGGATTTGCGAGATAATCGGCTATTCTCGACTTGATTTCGGGATACAGGTCAACCCCGTTTTTATCCTTAATCTCCAAAAGCCAAGCCATGTGATTGATGCCTGCAATAAGCTCTTTTCTGCCGTCAAGCCTATCCTCCATATTCAAAGCCTTCAAAAGACCCTCGGAGCACACCTGAACACTATGGCAAAGACCAACAGTTTTTATGGGTGTATATCTTTGCATAAAGCCTGAAAGCATAGCCATCGGATTGGTGTAATTCATAAGTAAGGCATCGGGACAAACCTCTGCCATATCATTTGCAAAATCTTGCATTACGGGTATGGTGCGAAGTGCACGCATAATACCGCCAATTCCCAAGGTGTCACCTATAGTTTGCTGTAGGCCGTATTTTTTAGGAATTTCAAAATCAATGATTGTGCAGGGGTCATAACCTCCGACCTGAATGGCGTTTATAACGAAATCGGCACTTTTAAGTGCTTCTTTGCGGTTTTCAGCTCCGACATAGCATTCGATATGCCCATAGCCGCCGTTCTTTTTTCGGATTGCTTCCAATATTGTTCTGCTTTCCTCAATGCGTTCCTTGTCTATATCGTATAAAGCAAATACACTATCTCGCAAAACTTCTGAACACATACAATCTCCTATAACATTTCTTGCGAAAATGGTGCTACCGGCACCAAGGAAAGTTAGTTTCATAGCTAGTACCTCCGTATAATCGTTGTCTTAATTATATCTTGATGCTTTCTTAATAGCAATGTCATCATAATATCTTAATGTTATGATATTATTTGCAAACAAAAATGTCAATAAACGTTTTTTAAAAAGCAGTATAAATTTTCTTTGTTGACAAATAATGGTAT
>JAZNJT010000113.1:0-46689 GCA_045578145.1 Acutalibacteraceae bacterium | reverse complement strand
GAATCAAGCTCGGGTAAATTCCAGTTCATACCCGGTGTTCTGAATATAATATCCACCTCTAAATTGTCGAGATATCCGTCACCAAGTCTGAGTTCTGCGCCTGACTTTTCGAGCATATCAGCGGTATCGCCAATCATTTCACGCGTTCTTTTATCGCACGCATAAACAGTAGCTCCCTTATTTAAAAAATCAAGAATAAGCGGTGTGTTGCTTACACCTATTCCGCACATTGCTATTTTTTTACCTTTAATCTGTTCAAAAAACTTTTTACAATCCAAAACAAATGCCCCCTTGAAACTTTAGCAAAGACATATTTATACATATATATTATACTGAAACGAATTTCAAATATCAATAGCTTATAAAAATATTAGAAATTAAATTTTAATTATCGGCAGAATTCTCGCATTTTTGCGCTGTCTTTGTCATATAATTTTTTAGGATAAAGAGTAAAAAAAGAAAGGTGATAAAATATGAACGGTTTTTATCCTGAAGGATGGCAAAGAGAAGACAGTAAACTTAAAGGATTCTCGATACTTTTTTTAGAAGAGGCAAAACTTGCTCGCACTGTACTTGAAGCACCTGTTTTAATGTGTGATGCAAACCATAACCTTATAGTTGATTTAGGTGTTATTAAAGGCGTAATTCCAAGAAACGAGGGAGCGGTAGGAATAAGCGAAGGAGTAACACGCGATATTGCACTTATTTCGAGGGTCGGAAAAACAGTGTGTTTTACTGTTGAGCGTATTGATACCGATGGTGAAGGCGGTCAGTTTGCAGTATTGTCACGCAAAAATGCCCAAGAAAAATGCCGCCAGCACATCTTAAACAATAAATCTGCAGGCGATATAATAAATGCCAAAATAACCCATCTTGAATCATTTGGTGCCTTTTGTGATATAGGTTGCGGAAACATAGCGCTTTTACCTATTGATGCTATTTCTGTTTCTAGAATTTCCCACCCATCTGACCGCTTTTATGTAGGTGAAAATATTAAGGCTGTAATTAAAAGCATTGCTCCCGACGGCAAAATAACCCTTTCTCATAAAGAACTTTTAGGTACATGGGAAGAAAACACCCAAATGTTTTCGGCGGGGCAAACTGTAACAGGTGTTGTGAGAAGTGTTGAAAACTACGGCGTTTTCGTGGAAATCTCACCCAACCTTGCAGGTCTTGCCGAGCCAAAAGAAAATGTTAAAGTAGGACAACAAGCAAGTGTTTATATTAAAAGTATAATAAAAGAAAAAATGAAGATTAAACTTATTATTATTGACAGTTTTCAGAACAATTATTCGCCAAAAATAAAATATTTTTATGATGGCAACCGCATTGACAACTGGGAATACTCACCCGAAACCTGTGAAAAACGAATTTTCACAAAATTTTGCGGATAAAAAGACGGGCTAAAGCCCGTCTTTTTCTATTAGCTCATATAATCCGTCTATAACCTCGCCTAAAGATCCGACACAGTCTATTAGTCCCTCTTTAACAGCAATCTCACCTGTAAGCACTGTTCCTACATCTGTTACTAGTTCCTCTGTGTTCATCATAAGCTCGGTAAATCGCTCGGCGGTTATATTGGAATTTTTCGCCACGAAATCTGTTATACGTTTTTGCATACGTTCAAAATGATTCATCATACGCGGTACGCCAATTACCAATCCTGTTGTTCTTACAGGATGCACTGTCATAGTAGCCGACGGCGCTATATAAGACCGCTTTGCCGATACACTAAGCGGGACCCCTATTGAATGTCCGCCTCCTAAAACAAAGGAAACTGTAGGCTTTTTCATACCCGAAATCATTTCCGCAAGGGCAAGACCTGCCTCAACATCTCCGCCCACTGTGTTGAGAATTATTAACATTCCCTCAATTTCTTCACTTTCCTCAACTGCTATAAGCTGAGGTATCACATGCTCGTATTTTGTGGTTTTGCTCTGCTCGGGCAAAACACTGTGCCCCTCAATTTCACCAATAATTGTAAGACAAAAAATCCTGTGTTTTCCCCCGATAGTGCCTGTTGTTCCAAACTCCTTAATTTCCTCGGTTTTTGAATCGGGTTTGTTTTTTTCTTCGCTCATTCCCATACCTCCCACATTATTTTCTCAAAAATTTAACAAATTATTATTTACTCTTTAAACAATAGTGTGTATAATATAACGTAGGTGATATTATGCCAAATTATAAAAATCTCCGATTAAGGAATATTTGCTCAGCAGAATTTAGGCATTTATTTCTGCTGTTGTTTTGGGTTTTTTATCTTTTTTCGTTTTTTATTTTAGAGCGCGTTGTTGTTACCGAATATATTTCTGTATGTTCCCAACTTGACGATATAATCCCATTTTGCGAATTTTTTATTATTCCTTATGTTTTCTGGTATTTGTATTTAGTTATCATACATATTTATACCCTCAAATATGATGTGGACTCATTTAAAAAGCTGATGTATTTTTTAATTTTATCCTTTGGAACGGCAACTGTTGTTTTTGCTGTGTTTCCAAATATTCAGCACCTTCGTCCAACTGAATTTTCAAGAGATAATATTTTCACCGATATTGTAAAATTTCTTTATGTTATTGATACAAATACTAATGTCTGTCCCTCTCTCCATGTCGTTGGATCATTCGCGGTTTTATTTACTGCATGGAACGCAAAAGGACTTAACCGCCCGCTATACAGAACAATATTTCTTATAACAGCGGTTCTTATTATGCTTTCCACTGTTTTTCTAAAGCAGCATTCGGTAGTTGATATTTTTGCAGGCATACTTTTAAGCGTTGCGGTATATCCGCTTGCATTTATTATTCCAAATAAACTAAAAAGAAAAGCGATGTAGTTTTTGCTACATCGCTTAAAATTTATTTATTTCCGTTTCTGAGCTCTGCTAAAATATCAGTAAGCAATTCTTCTGTTGTAGGAGCGGCAGGAGCTTCGGGAACAGCTTCTTCTTCCTGTTTTTTGAGCAATTTCTTTTCGGTTATTTCCTTTGTTTTTGCGAACACCTTAATCATAAGGAAGATTATAAATGCAATTAAAACAAAATCAATAATAGTAGAAATAAATGTACCAAGACCTAATACAATAGCCTCAGAATTAGTAGTAGCGGGCGACAAAGTAATATTATACTTTGTAAGGTCCATATCACCGATTATGTAACCGAGAAATGGCATAAACATATCATTAACAAGACTTGTGGTAATTTTACCGAAAGCGCTTGCAATAATAACACCTATTGCCATATCAAGTACATTACCGCGCATTATAAATTCTTTAAACTCTGTAATAAAACCTTTTTTATCCTTTTTCATTTGTACATCTCCTTTTTAAATTATATAATTATATTAACCTTATTTTCCCTTTATGTCAATAAAAAAAGCCGAATGAATTTTCATTCGGCTACTCTTTTTTAATTCTCGCTGAAAATTACCGTAACATCAGGATGCAACTGTAATATAGAAGCAGGTACCTCCGGTGTAATAGGCCCGAAGAATGCTTTTTCAATAATTTCTTTTTTTGCAGTGCCGTTTGCGATAAGCAATATTTTTTTAGCCTGCATAATAGAAAGCATACCCATTGTAATAGCTTTTTTGGGTACATCGTCTTCATTAGCAAAGAAACGGGCATTTGCCTTAATTGTAGATTCATCAAGAACCACTTGATGTGTTTCTGCAGTAAAAAAGCTGTCAGGCTCATTAAAACCTATATGACCGTCAAGACCGATGCCTAAAAGCTGTAAATCAATACCGCCAAGTGATTTGATATGAGCGTCATAATCTGCGCCCTCTTTTTCAAGGTCTTCTGCACAGCCGTTAGGAACGAAGGTGTTCTCTGGCTTAATATTGATAGACTTGAAAAGATTTTCTTCCATAAAATAACGGTAGCTCTGATCGTTTGTACCGTCAAGACCTACATATTCGTCAAGATTTACAGAGGTGACATTAGAAAAGTCAAGGTCACCGTTTTCGAAAGCAGCAATTAAATTTTTATATGTACCAATAGGACTTGAGCCTGTAGCGAGTCCTAAAACACAGTTTGGTTTTAAAATCACCTGAGAGGCGATTATTCCAGATGCCTTTCGGCTTAACTCTTCGTAGGTTTTTGTTTTAATAAACTGCATAATTGTTTCCCCCAATTAAAGATTGTCGTACTTTCCGTCCTCAATCATTTTAGCGATAGCGTTTACAACTGTCGGCTTATCCTCTTTATAGGTAACGCCGTACCATCTTTCATCTGCCACAAGCACACGAACTGCCTTTGCTCCGTTTTCAATTATATTAGCAACAGTTGTAGGAAGCAGGCACTCAGACTTTGGAACATTTATTTTTTCACTGAGGAATTTTTCGAAATCTTTTTGCAAATAATCGAAAACGTCTGTTCTAAAGCCCCATAGGTTCATTGAAACGATAGTGTCGGGTGAAAGGGGTGTCCAGCTTGCGCCGTCATCCTCAGTAAATTTGCAGTCCATAATCTTTGTGCGCTCTACGATTCCCTTAAGTTCTCCGTTTTCTACATCACAAACACCGCGTGAAACGTGACCGTTTTCGGTTAAGGTATTGATAAGTTTAAAGCCTACCATACCGTAATCCTCACTGTCACCCTTCAAAAATTCCGCTATTTTTTCAAATGCGGAGCGACCGTAAAAATCGTCAGCATTTACTACTGCAAAAGGTTCTTTAACAACATCTTTACAGGCCAAAATAGCCTGAGCTGTACCCCAAGGCTTTGTACGGTCTGCGGGCGGCACTAAACCGTTTGGCAAATCATCAATTTCCTGAAATACATATTCTGTTTTAATTCTTTTTTCTATTCTCGAGCCTACAATTTCTTTAAATTCTTTTTCAATTGCATGCTTAATTACAAATACAACCTTTGTAAAGCCGGCTTTTTTAGCATCGTAAACTGAAAAATCAAGCAATGCTTCGCCATTTGGACCAATAGGCTCCATCTGCTTTAATCCACCGAAACGGCTGCCCATTCCTGCCGCCATTACAACCAAAGTAATATCTTTCATATTTGTCACCCTTTACAATATTGTTTAACTATGTTCTTCATTGTATCCCAATTTTTTTCCATATCATCAACTAATTTAAGCTGAGTGCGTGTTCTTACTAAATTGTGGTCAAGATACGAGGTTTTGAAATATGTATCACCCTCAAGATAGTCGGTAAGAAAACGCATGCCGCACTCAATAGTCATCATCTTGGCACCCTCAGGTAACAGCATAATTTCTTCATCGGGAAGACTGCCGCCACAACCGTTAAGAAAGCCCTTGGCATAAATTGCAAACATATCTATATCAAAGTTAACCTTGCTCAAATCCTTTTCATCCTCAGCTGCGGTACTCGCACCAAAGCGTATAGCGTCTCCAAAATCAGTAACCGAGAAACCAGGCATTATAGTATCAAGGTCTATAACACAAAGTGCCTTATGGGTAGTCGCATCAAGCATAACATTATTAGATTTTGTATCGTTATGGCTAACTCTGAGCGGCAAATTGCCCTTTTTATTATTATCTAAAAGAACGCTGTAAAACTCTGCTCTTTCTTTAATAAACTCTATTTCAGCCTTTACCTTTTCAGCTCTGCCTATTTTATCCTCTTCTACAGCCTTTAAGAAATTTTCATAGCGCTTAGGTGTATTATGGAAATCTACAATAGTTTCGTGTAGGCAGTCAGCAGGGAAATCTGCTAACATTTTTTGGAATTTACCGAATGCTACTGCACACTCGTAAAACTCGTCATTATTAGGTCTATCAAGACAAATAGCATCCTGTACAAACTCATACATGCGCCAATGATATCCATCCTTATCCTTATAGTATGTACCGTCATTAAAGGTTGGAACAAGGTGTAAAACCTCGCGTTCCTCAGAAACTTTATCCTGTAAATAATCAGTTACACGCTGTATATTCTCCATAACCTTTTCAGGCTCTTTGAATACGTGGTGATTCACAGTCTGCAAAACATATTTATGCTCAATTGTACCGTTTTCAACCGTAATTACCATAAAAGTATCATTTATATGTCCGTTACCGTAGGGGATTACTCCTCTTGTAGTTCCAACAAGTTTAAAATTCTTAATAGCATTAGAAATCTGGTCCAAATTTGTTTTCCTCATTTCTTTGCCCGCCTTTCTTAAATTTATTATATTATAAACTTTTTACTTGACGGATTCTATAAAAAATATTATTATTAATAGTAAAATCAGATAAAATATCAAATTTTACTATTCCGGAGGCTTTATAATGCGAGAAATTATAGAAATCGATTCTATTCTAAAAGATTTTTTCGATGTTTCAGGAATAAGAATATCCATTCACGATACTGAATTTAATGAAATTTATTCTTATCCGCAAGAGCCTAATGACTTCTGTAAATATCTTCAGACTCTTCCAAATGTCAAAAAAGATTGCCAGAAAAACGACCTCGATGCATTTCTGAAGGCAAAAAAAACAGGCAAGGTGTATGTTTATAAATGCCGCCACGGTCTTTACGAAGCAGTTTCTCCACTTTACAGCTTCGGCACACTTTCAGGTTATCTTATGATGGGACAGATTTGCGATACCAACCCCTATTCACTGGAAAATACCGTAAGCAAAGCTACTGAAATTTTAGGAGACAGGGAAAAAGCCAAAAAGCTTTCCGAAAGCATAAAGCTGATTGATCGCGAGCTTATAG
Organism: Acutalibacteraceae bacterium; assembly: GCA_045578145.1. GTDB lineage: Bacteria > Bacillota > Clostridia > Oscillospirales > Acutalibacteraceae > UBA737. Next base: position 40,012 of record JAZNJT010000113.1, on the reverse strand, counting down.
GCTCTTATATTAACATTATGACATTGCTTGCTGAATATATAACCGGTACAAACCGAAGTTTCTCTGATACACAAAAACTTCCAAAACTAATTAAAGAATATGTGAATAAAAATTATTCCTCAAAAATAACACTTGACACTCTGTCCAAAAAATTCGGTTGTTGTAATGCAACCCTTACAAAATCCTTTAAAAAAGAATTCGGTTGCACGATAATGGATTATGTATTTCGCGTGAGACTTGATGAAGCGGCGGAGCTTGTGGCAAAAACACGTAAATCATTCAAGGAAATATCGGCAGGCTGTGGCTTTTACGACCAAAACTATTTTTCAAAATCCTTTACAAAGCATTTTGGCTGCTCGCCGTCAGAATACAGAAACGCGCACTTTGAATAATTTTACTCCTTTTTGACACAAAACACAAGCAATCAAAGTTTACTGTATTTTGTCAACTACTGGTTGCGTTGAGTGCTTTTTGGGATTTCTAAGCCCTTCCGATGTAAACTTTAGTTGCAAAATTAAAAAAGCCAAGGCAAAATTGCCTTGGCTTCGCTTTTTTATTTAAAGAATAATTGATTCTCCGTTCATTTCTGCAGGCTGCTCTAACCCCAACAATTTAATAATTGTCGGTGAAATATCGCAAAGCTTACCGCCCTCGCGCAAAGTACACTCCTGACCAATTACACTAAACGGAACAGGATTTGTGGTATGCGCGGTAAACGGTGAGCCATCGGTATCCAACATTCTGTCAGCATTGCCGTGGTCAGCAGTAAGAAGCATTACACCGCCCATAGAAAGTGTAGCATCCTCTACTCTGCCCACACAAGTGTCAACCGTTTCAACCGCTTTAACTGCTGCATCGAAAAATCCTGTATGCCCTACCATATCACAGTTAGCAAAGTTGAGAATTACAACATCGTATTTACCTGTCTTTATAGCCTCGCAAACCTTATCGCAAACCTCAACCGCACTCATTTCAGGCTGTAAATCGTAGGTTGCAACCTTGGGTGAGTTAACTAGAATTCTGTCTTCTCCCTCAAACATAACCTCACGTCCGCCGTTAAAGAAGAATGTTACGTGAGCATATTTTTCGGTTTCGGCAATTCTAAGCTGTGTCATATTTTTCTTTGAAAGATATTCGCCGAGTGTGTTTTCAAGTGTCTGAGGCTTAAACGCCACCTCAACATTAGGCATTGAAGCATCATACTGTGTAAAGCAAACATAGTAAACCTTTTGTCTGCCGCCAACACGTGTGAAGCCCGCAAAATCATCATCCACAAAGGTACGGGTGATTTCTCTTGCTCTGTCAGGACGGAAATTAAAGAAAATCACACTGTCGTTTGTCTTTATACGTTCTGTTCCCTCAACAACTGTAGGAAGCACAAATTCATCGGTAATAAACTTACCCTCTTCATCCTTTTGAGTATAAGAAAGTCTTACTGCGGCTGCGGCGTCAGCAGTCTGCACACCCTCGCCGTATACCAAAGCAGCATAAGCCTTCGAAACTCTTTCCCAACGGTTGTCACGGTCCATACCGTAAAATCTGCCCATAACTGTTGCAAGCTTTCCGCAACCGATTTCACTAAGTTTGTTATTTAAAGCATCAATAAAATCTGCAGCAGATGAGGGCGGAACATCACGTCCGTCAAGCAATGCGTGAACATAAACCTTTGTGAGTCCATTCTTTTTAGCAAGCTCTATAAGTGCATAAAGATGTTCTATATGACTGTGAACACCGCCGTCTGACAAAAGTCCCATTAAATGAAGTGCGCTGTCATTCTTTTTGCAATTTTCAACTGCTTTAAGAAAAGCTTCATTATTAAAGAAATCACCGTCTTTAATAGACTTTGTAATCCTTGTGAGTTCCTGATAAACAATTCTACCGGCACCAATATTAGTATGACCTACCTCGCTGTTGCCCATTTGACCGTCAGGAAGACCAACATCCATCCCTGATGCGCCTATCTGAGTAGTGGGACAGGTGCTGAAAATTTTATCAAGTCTTGGTGTCTTTGCGGTTTCAATGGCATTTCCGTTCTTTTCCTCGTTAAAGCCGAAACCGTCCATAATAGTTAAAACTATAGGTTTTTTCATAAATTCGTTCCCCGATATTGGATTTTTATTTGCTTGCAGCTTTTACTATAACAGCAAAATCCTCAGCTTTTAATGATGCACCGCCGATAAGACCGCCGTCAACATTAGTCTTAGCAACCAATTCGTCTGCATTCTTAGGATTCATAGAACCGCCGTACTGAACAGTAACAGTTTCAGCTACATCCTTACCGTAAACCTCAGCAATAGCCTCACGTACAAAACCGTTTCCTTCATCAGCCTGCTCGGCGGTAGCGGTAACACCTGTACCAATAGCCCATACAGGCTCATAAGCCACGATGATATTCTTTAACTGTTCCTTTGAAACATTTGTAAGAGCCATTTTTGTCTGATATTTAAGCAATGTTTCAGTATAACCAAGTTCTCTCTGTTCAAGTGTTTCTCCAACGCATACAATAGCGGTAAGGCCTGCATTTACAGCAGCAAGTGTGCGAAGATTTACAGTCTGATCGGTTTCGCCAAAATACTGTCTTCTCTCACTATGGCCTACAACAACGTATTTAACGCCTGACTCAACTAACATCTGAGCAGAAATTTCACCAGTGAAAGCACCTGAAGCTTCAAAGTGAACGTTCTCAGCACCAATTTCAATGTTGGATCCCTTTGCAGCCTCGACAGCAGCCGCAATATCTACAAAAGGTACGCAGAGTACAACCTTACAGTCTGCATCTGCAACAAGTGGTTTCATTTCATTAATAAGAGCAATAGCCTCTGCGGGAGTTTTATTCATCTTCCAGTTACCTGCAATAACTGCAGCTCGAGTAGCTTTATTCATTTTTATTTCTCCTTTTACATAAATGTAGGGCGAATTAACGCCCTACGTTTTTATTATTTATCGTTAAGTGCTGCAATACCAGGAAGCTCTTTGCCCTCTAAGAATTCGAGAGAAGCGCCGCCGCCTGTAGAAATATGAGTCATCTTATCGCCAAAGCCTAAATTGTTAACAGCTGCTGCAGAATCACCGCCGCCGATAACTGTTACAGCATCGGTTTCAGCAAGAGCTTTAGCAACTGCCAATGTGCCTGCCGCTAAGATAGGATTTTCAAATACGCCCATAGGTCCGTTCCAAACAACAGTCTTAGCATTTTTAACTTCATTTGCATAAAGCTCAGCAGTCTTTGTGCCGATATCAAGGCTTTCCACGTCAGCAGGAATAGCATCAGCCGCAACGATTTCTACATCAACAGGTGCATCAATCGGGTCGGGGAAGCTTTCTACTACAGCACAGTCAACAGGGAGAAGAATTTTAACGCCCTTTTCCTCTGCCTTTGCCATCATATCGCGGCAATAATCTATCTTCGTTTCATCAATAAGAGATTTGCCTACGCTGTAGCCCTTAGAAGCTAAGAAAGTGTAAGCCATACCGCCGCCGATAATAAGCGTATCAGCCTTGGTAAGAAGATTTTCAATAACAGGCAACTTGCTGTCCACCTTAGCGCCGCCCAAAATGCAAACAAATGGACGTGCAGGCTCTTCAACAGCATTGCCTAAATACTTAAGTTCTTTACCGATAAGGTAGCCTGCAACAGCTTCCTTAACGTGAGATACAACGCCAACAGTTGAGCAGTGTGCTCTGTGAGCTGTACCGAAAGCATCATTTACAAAAACGTCTGCCAAAGAACCAAGTTCTGCTGAGAAAGCCTCGCCGTTCTTGGTTTCTTCTGCGCGATAACGTGTATTCTGGAGTAATACAACGTCGCCGTCATTCATAGCGGCAACTGCTTTTTTAGCATTTTCGCCAACCACATTATCATCAGCAGCGAAAACAACCTCTTTTCCAAGCTTTTCAGAAAGAGCCTTAGCTACAGGTGCTAAAGAAAGCTCAGGCTTGGGCTCACCCTTCGGCTTGCCGAGGTGTGAACAAAGAATAACCTTGCCACCGTCAGCAATTAACTTTTTAATTGTGGGGAGAGCTGCATTAATTCTGTTTTCATCAGTGATTACACCGTTTTTAAGCGGTACGTTGAAGTCGCAACGTACAAGGACTTTCTGACCTTTTACGTTAATGTCATCAACAGTCTTTTTGTTAAGAGCGTTCATTGAAATTACTTCCTTTCAAGTTAAAAAATAACATACATATATATTGTACCACATTTTACATATTTTTCAACAAAAACTTTATGTGTAAATGTAGAAATAATTAATCTTCCTGCCATTTATAATTATGCAACTGTCCAAAATTTTGTAGCTCAGGGTAATCCCACTGCCTAAGCACCTCATAAACAGCAATAGCAACCGAGTTTGAAAGATTAAGACTTCTGATATCGTATTGCATCGGTATTCTGACACATTTGTCAGGATTTTTGAGTAATAATTCCTCAGGCAAGCCCTTGGTTTCCTTGCCGAAAAGCAAATAGCATTTATCAGGATATTGAGTTTCGGTATATGTATGGCGCGCCTTTGTTGTGAAAAAGTAAAAAGCACCCTCGTTCTTCTCAAAAAATTCATCCAAATCCTTATAATATGTAATATCAAGATACTGCCAATAATCAAGCCCTGCGCGCTTTAGTTTTTTATCGTCTATCTTAAATCCCATAGGCCCTACCAAGTGGAGTCTTGCTCCCGTTGCAGCACAAGTTCTGGCAACATTTCCTGTATTCTGCGGAATTTCAGGCTCGACCATCACTATGTTAATTTCCATTTTTATCACCTATCTAATTATATTCTTTAAAAGGGACTTGTCAAGCAAAGGTTTTAAGGTTATAATTAATCTATCATTTTAGAGGTGTGACTTATGAAAAAATATGACGGAATTTTAAAAAGAGTTCGCGAGATTGAGCAAAAACGCGGCATTGTTTATGCAAAGGCTGACGGCAAACTCTGTGTGACTCTTAAAAGTTTTTATCTTTTAATTATTATTTTCACGGTATTAATGAACCTTTTTTATATTTTAGGTATGTTTCTTATTAATTCAGAAAATTTAAAAGATATTTCTAATTCAATAATAACAGTGAGTATTTGTACTGCAATTTTAATTGCGGCTGTTGTTTTGAACCGATTAAAATCTCATACTGTGAGCGCTGTTTTAACCCTCATTCCTACAGCCTTTTTAATCCCGCTTTTTGCAGGTATTATGGAAGATGCGGCAGGATTTTTAAACCTTAAGCTTTCTTTTTATTGGCGTCACTTCGCTCCACTCACATTAGCAGTAATATTGGCTGTTTGGATTGCTGTCATTTCGCTAAGAGAAAAGAAGAAAATAAATGTTATGTATAAAAAGGTTGAAGAAAACCTTTTTAACACATATCATATCTCTGCAAATGAGGTTTCTGAAGAGCAGTGGACAGAATTTTTAGAAAACTATAACGGCGAATCGCCTGCTGAAATTTTAAAATAACATTATGAATCCCTGCAAAAAGCAGGGATTTTTTTGAAGGTGCAATATGAAAGATAACATTAATTTAAAAACAATAGCGCATATTAAAACCGATTTCCCAACTAAGTTCGGTATACCAAGGCAAAGCGGACTTGTAAAGACTGCTAAAGGAACTGTTATTTTCGAGAAAGAATATCGGAATCCCGAAGCACTGAGAGGTATTGAAGAATACTCTCATTTATGGCTTCTATGGGGATTTTCCGAAAACATAGAAAGCAGTTGGTCGCCCACCGTACGTCCTCCGAGACTTGGTGGAAATAAACGAATAGGGGTTTTCGCAACCCGTTCACCGTTCAGACCGAATCCCATCGGCTTATCCTGTGTTAAGCTTGAAAGGGTTGTTTATGATACACCACACGGTTCAGTGATTGAGGTTTCAGGTGTGGATCTACTCGACTCGACTCCGATTTATGACATTAAACCCTATATTCCTTACGCCGACTCCCAACCCGATGCAAACGGCGGTTTCGCAGACAGAGTTTTCGATTATAGGCTTAATGTAACCTTTGCTGAAGGCGAAAAGGAGAAGTTACCGACTAACAAACTTTTAGCCCTTACAGAAATATTAGCAGAAGACCCAAGACCTGCTTATCAGCAAGACCCCCAAAGAATATATAGCTTCGAATTTTCAAATTTTAACATAAAATTTACTGTTTCTAATCAAAATCTCTTTGTAAGGGAAATTAATTCATTAAAATAACTGTCGGATTTTGACAAATTGCATTATCTAAAAACCATAAATTACCATTATCGCTGTAATGTTTTGTCGTTTATGTGGTTTTTTTGGAATTTCGCTTGCTTTTGCCGATATCTTGTGGTAATATATGTAAGAAAACACTACAGGAGGCAGAAATGAATGGAAAAGAAACTAAAAATCGTTATTGCTGACGAAGGCGGAGAAATAGGGCAGAACTGTGCCAAAACCTTCACAGCATACGGAATGAATGTCGTTCTTTGCGAAAAGGACGGACGTGCTGTACTTAAAAAGGTGAAAACCGAAAAACCTGACATAATTTTAGCAGATGTATTTATGCCAAATCTTGATATTTTAGGAGTTCTGAACTCACTTAAAGAACTTGAAATAAAAGAAAAGCCTATGGTAATGACTATGTCGAGCTTTGATAATCAGAGACTTGAAAAGGAATTGCTCGGTGCAGGAGTGGACTATTATTTCTTAAAACCGTTTGACATTAATACAATGGCACAGCGAATTATTCAGCTTTCGGGATGGAAAAATGAAAAAGTTCCGCTTGTTGTTAAAAACAATGTTGTTACCGACCCTCAGCTTGAAATGATGATTACCGAAATAATACATCAAATCGGAGTTCCTGCACATATCAAGGGCTATCATTATCTGCGCGAAGCTATTATTTTATCAGTTAAAAACAGTGATATTGTAAATTCTGTAACCAAACTTTTATATCCAACGGTTGCTAAAACCCACGGCACTACAGCCTCCAGAGTAGAACGTGCCATAAGACATGCAATAGAAGTGGCGTGGGACAGAGGTGATATTGATGTGCTGAACTCTTATTTCGGATATACAATTCAAAACGATCGCGGAAAACCGACAAACAGTGAATTCATAGCAATGATAAGTGATAAACTACGGCTAAAATTAAAAATCAGCTAAAAAAAGAGCAAACTCAAAAATGAGTTTGCTCTTAATTTTATTCTCTGTTTTTAGCTTCGCTAAGCTTTGTTTGTCTTCGCATTTTAACCTCATCTGAGATAGGCTTGATTTCGCCTGCAGCCTGTAATGACATACGCGTAAGCAGAGGGCCTACAATTTCATAAACAAGAACCGCAAATAAGGTTATGTTTCTTATTAATTCGCCTTGTGTGCCAAGTTGCATGGCTGTCGCACACATTCCAAGCGCTACACCTGCTTGTGGGAATAAGGTAATGCCAAGATATTTGCAAATATTGTTGTCGCACCCTGTGATTTTAGCGCTCACGAATGTTCCCGAATATTTACCGAGACATCTTGAAGCTATATATACAACACCAATGAGAACTATTGATATTTCAAGGAATACACCAAGTTCCAACTCTGCACCGCTTATAACAAAGAATAATGCAAACAAAGGTGAAGTCCATTTATCAGATGCTGCCATAAGGTCATGAGAAAGGGGACAGATATTGCAGAATACCGTTCCCAACATCATACATGAAAGAAGTGATGAGAATTCAATATGTACGCTTCCTATTTCAAAGTCAAGCATAGAAAGCGAAGCCGTGAGAAACACAGCCGCTATTGTAAGATTTAAACGGTTTGTATTTGAATTAAAAAGTTTTTCGAGCTGTGTTAAAACCCAACCCATAACAGCTCCTAAAATAAGGGAAGCCACAATTTCAACTAAAGGATTTACTAAAATTGAAACTAAATCAACTGTTCCGCTCACAAGTGTTTTTGCAATACCGAAGGATACAGCGAAAACTATGAGACCTACTGCGTCATCAAGAGCCACTATAGGAAGCAACAACTTTGTAAGCGGTCCGTTAGCCTTATACTGACGTACAACCATTAATGTTGCGGCTGGCGCTGTAGCGGTTGCGATAGCGCCAAGTGTTATTACCTGAGGCAAGGTTAATTTATCAGGTATTGCAAGATGAACAGCATAGAGTGCTATATCAACAATAACCGTTGCAGCTAAAGCCTGAAGGATTCCGATTACAAGTGCTTGCTTACCTGTTTTTTTAAGGTCGGAGAGCCTGAATTCGTTACCGATTGAAAAGGCAATAAAGCCTAATGCCACCTCAGAAACAAGAGAAAGCTTTGCAACATCGGAAGAAGTATTAAATCCCAAACCATTAATATCAAAAGCCCCTAAACAATAAGGACCTATAAGTACACCCGCTATAAGGTAAGCTGTAACAGACGGCAGCTTTAATTTTTTGAAAAGTCTTGTCATTATTAATCCTGCAAGTAATGCTATGGACACAGATAATAAAACATTCATATTAACATCTCCTCAAAATTAACGTCAGTAATTATAGCACCGTAATTTGATAATGTCAATCACTTTTAAATAATAAGTAAACAGTGGTTGACAAATTCGCTTTAAAGTGATAAAGTATATGTATTATATATAAGTATAAAGGATACGTATTTATGACTATTGTTGACCTATTGGAACGAAATGCCAAAGAGTTTTGTGATGACACGGCGCTGGTGGAAATCAACCCTGACCAACCCGAAACCCGAAAACAGACCTGGCGCGAATTTGAGCTTGTAGAACCCACCCACAGAGTTTCTCATTATAGACGAGAAATTACCTGGGGTGTTTTTAACGAAAAAGCAAACAGACTTGCAAATATGCTTAAAGCCAACGGTATAGGCAAAGGCAAAAAAGTTGCTATTTTGCTTATGAACTGCATTGATTGGTTACCAATTTATTTTGGTATTTTAAAAACCGGCGCACTTGCAGTTCCGCTTAATTTCCGTTATTCTTCAGATGAAATCGACTACTGCTTATCCCTTGCAGAAGCTGATGTGCTCATCTTTGGTCCTGAATTTATAGGCAGAGTAGAATCTATCGCACATAAAATAAGCCGTAACAGAATGCTTATTTATTTAGGCACGGGCTGTCCTGCATTTGCAGATGATTTTAACGATCTGACAAGCGAATGCTCAGGTATATTCCCCGAATGTACCTTAAGCGAGGAGGACGACGCGGCAATTTATTTCTCATCAGGTACAACAGGCTTTCCAAAGGCTATTTTACATAAACACAGAAGTCTTATTCACTCTTGCAGAGTTGAACAGGCGCACCACTCTCAAACTAAAGACGACTGTTTCCTTTGTATTCCGCCTTTATATCACACAGGCGCTAAAATGCACTGGTTCGGCAGTCTTATTACAGGCTCTAAAGCGGTAATTTTAAAGGGTACACAGTCTAAAAACATTTTAACCGCCGCAAGCGAGGAAAAATGCACTATAGTTTGGCTTTTAGTTCCTTGGGCACAGGATATACTGGATGCTCTTGACAGAGGCGAGCTTAAATTAGAAGACTTTAATCTTAAACAATGGCGACTTATGCATATCGGCGCACAGCCCGTACCCCAAAGTCTTATAAAGCGTTGGCTTGAATATTTCCCTGACCAACAGTATGATACAAACTACGGTCTTTCAGAATCAATAGGCCCTGGCGCTGTTCACTTGGGCGTTGAAAACGTACATAAAGTCGGTGCTATAGGTGTTGCAGGCTATGGTTGGAAAATCAAAATTGTATCACCCGACGGCAAGGAAGTAGCACAGGGTGAGGTTGGTGAGTTAATACTCAAAGGCCCAGGTGTTATGGTATGTTATTATAATGACGAAAAATCAACCGCTGATACAATTAAGGACGGTTGGCTTTACACTGGCGATATGGCAACAATGGATGAGGACGGCTTTGTTTACCTTGTTGACCGCAAAAAAGATGTTATTATAACAGGCGGTGAAAACCTTTACCCTGTGCAAATAGAAAACTTTATTGCGGCTTGTCCTAAGGTTAAAGACGTTGCGGTTATCGGTCTTCCTGACCAAAGACTCGGCGAAATTGCCGCCGCCATTATCGAGGTTAAGCCCGATATGAGCTGTACCGAGGAAGAGATTAACGAATTTTGTCTTGCTCTGCCAAGATACAAAAGACCTCGCAAGGTTATTTTTGCCGACATTCCGAGAAACCCTACAGGCAAAATAGAAAAACCAAAGCTTCGCAAAATCTACGGTGCAGACGGTCTTGTAGATTCACAGAATAAATCATAGGAGTGAAATTATGAAGAAATTAATGATTGGTAACGAGGCTGTAGCCGCAGGTCTTTATGACGGCGGTTTAGGATTAGTTTCAAGCTACCCCGGCACACCCTCAACTGAAATTACTGAATTTTTATCTAAATATGATGATATCCACAGCGAATGGGCACCAAACGAAAAGGTTGCCTGTGAGGTGTCTTTCGGTGCTTCGCTTGCAGGCGCACGTTCTGCTTGCGCTATGAAACACGTGGGACTCAATGTTGCGGCAGACCCTCTTTTCACCCTTTCTTACACAGGTGTTAACGGTGGTATGGTTATCTGTGTAGCAGACGATCCTGCAATGCACTCCTCGCAGAATGAACAGGATTCAAGACACTATGCAATAGCATCTAAAATCCCTATGCTTGAGCCTTCCGACTCTGCTGAAGCTTATCTTTTTGCAAAAACTGCGTTTGAACTTTCTGAAAAATTCGACACGCCTGTGCTTTTACGTATGTGCACAAGAATAGCTCACTCACAATCTATTGTGGAGCGCAGTGAAAAAATCCCCGCTGTTTTAAAGGACTATGAAAAAAATCCTCAGAAATATATTATGATGCCAGGTAACGCTATTAAGCGCCACCCCATTGTAGAAGACCGAACAAAAGCTCTCACAGAATATGCAGAAAACTGCATTTACAATACTGTAGAAATGAACTCTGATGAAATAGGTATTATTACCTCGGGTTGTTCTTATCTTTATGTTAAAGAGGCTTTGGGTGACAGTGTGAGTATACTTAAAATCGGTATGCCTAATCCCTTGCCTGTAAAAACAATTAAAGATTTCGCCTCTAAAGTTAAGAAGCTTTACGTTATTGAAGAATTAGACCCGATTATTGAAAATCACGTAAAAGCCTTGGGTATCGAGGTTGTTGGCAAAGAACTTTTCTCGATTTTAGGTGAGTTCTCGCAAAAAACAATTTCTACTGCTTTTGGCAAGGAACAGAACTTCTCTGTTTCGGCTGACAGTGTAATCCCTAACCGACCGCCTATGATGTGCGCAGGCTGTCCGCATAGAGGTATGTATTACGTGCTTGCTAAAAATAAGATTACAGTGCTTGGTGATATCGGTTGCTACACCTTAGGTGCAGTCCCTCCCCTTAACGCGCTTGATTCTACACTTTGTATGGGTGCATCAATTTCGGGTCTTCACGGCTTTAACGCCGCAAGACGTGATGCCGAGGGTAAATCGGTTGCAGTTATCGGTGACTCGACCTTTATGCATTCAGGTATGACAGGTCTTGCAAATATTTCATATAATGCTACAAATTCAACCGTTATTATTCTTGATAACTCAATCACAGGTATGACAGGACATCAGCAAAACCCCACAACCGGCTACAACATAAAGGGCGACCCCGCTACTAAAATTGATTTAGAAGCACTTTGTAAGGCATTAGGTTTTAACCGTGTTAGAGTTGTTGACCCTTATGACTTGAAGGCTTGCGAGATTGCAGTTAAAGAAGAATTGGCTGTAGACGAACCTTCTGTAATTATTTCACGCAGACCCTGTGTTCTTCTTAAGAGCGTTAAAGCAAAACCCGCTCTTACAGTTGATAATGATAAATGTAAATCCTGCAAAAAGTGTATGACAATGGGTTGTCCTGCTATTAGTATGAAAGACGGCAAGGCAAGAATTGACGCTACGCTTTGCGTAGGCTGCGGCGTTTGCGAACAGCTTTGCGCATTTGGAGCAATAGGAGGTAAGGACTAATGAAAACCACAAGTATTATGATAGTAGGTGTTGGCGGACAAGGAAGTCTTTTAGCCTCTAAGCTACTCGGCAGACTTTTAGTTGACGAGGGATACGACGTAAAGGTGAGCGAAGTTCATGGCATGAGTCAGCGCGGAGGCTCTGTTGTAACCTATGTGCGTTTTGGCGAAAAGGTTTATTCTCCCATTGTGACAGAGGGTGAAGCAGACTTCATTATTTCATTTGAAAAGTTAGAGGCGGCAAGATATGCGCCTTACCTTAAAAAAGACGGTAGAATTATTGTTAACACACAGGAAATTGACCCTATGCCCGTAATAATCGGTGCGGCAGAATACCCCACAGATGTATTAGAGGAATTAAAGGCAAAAGATCTTAACGTAGAAGATTTTGATGCTTTGACCCCTGCAACCAAAGCAGGCTCGGCAAAGGCCGTTAACATTGTACTTATGGGCAGAGCAGCTAAATATTTTGATATTCCTTACGAAAATTGGATTTCTGCCATTGAAAAAACAGTTAATCCAAAATTTATAGAAATGAACAAAATAGCTTTTGAACTTGGCTACAATTTGTAATTTATTTTAAGAAGGCGAAAATATGGAAAAACGCTATTTTCAAAAAGAAATGGAAACAATGCCTGTTGAAGATATTAAAAAACTTCAATCGGAAAAGTTAGTAAAACAGGTTAAGCACGTTTACGAAAATGTGCCTTATTACCGCAACCTTATGGATAAAAAGGGAGTAAAGCCAGAAGATATCAAGGGTATTGACGACCTGCATCTGCTTCCCTTTTTAACAAAAAGCGATTTGAGAGAGGCTTATCCTTACGGACTGCTTGGCAAACCCCTTAAAGACTGTGTGAGAATACATTCAACCTCAGGCACTACAGGCAAACGCGTTGTTGCATTTTATACACAGCACGATGTTGATTTGTGGGAAGACTGTTGCGCTCGCGCAATTGTAGCGGCAGGCGGTAGCGAAGAAGATGTTTGTCAGGTAGCATACGGCTATGGTCTATTTACAGGCGGCTCAGGCCTTAACGGTGGTTCACATAAAGTAGGTTGTCTCACACTGCCTATGTCATCAGGTAACACTGAGCGTCAGGTACAATTTATGACCGACCTTAATGCTACAATTATTTGCTGCACCCCATCTTATGCAGCATATATCGGCGAATATATTAAGGAAAAGGGTATAAAGCCCGAAGATTTATCCTTAAAAGCAGGTATCTTCGGCGCAGAGGCTTGGACAGAGGAAATGCGTAAAGGCATTGAAAAAGCACTGGGTATTAAGGCTTATGATATTTACGGTCTTACCGAAACCTCAGGTCCTGGCGTTTCGTTTGAATGTGAAGAACAAACAGGTATGCATATTAACGAGGACCATTTCTTAGCAGAAATTATTGACCCCGAAACAGAAGAAGTCTTGCCAGAGGGTAGTAAAGGTGAGCTTGTTTTCACTGCCCTTGATAAAGAGGCTTTCCCTCTCTTGCGCTACAGAACAAGAGATATTTGTATTTTAAAGCGCGAAAAATGTTCTTGCGGGCGTACATTTATTAAAATGTGCAAACCGATGGGCAGAAGCGATGATATGCTTATCATACGCGGAGTAAATGTATTCCCGAGTCAGATTGAAACTGTGCTTTTAAACGAGGGCTATCAGCCTAACTATCAGATTATTGTTGACCGCAAAAACAATAACGATACCTTTGATATCAATGTAGAAATGAATCCCGAACAGTTTACAGATACCGTGAGCGGAATCACAAGTCTCGAAAAGTCGCTTGAAGGCGCTATGAAAACCATGCTCGGCATTAACCCTGCCGTACACTTAGTACCACCTAAGAGTATTGCTCGTAGTGAGGGTAAGGCAGTCCGCGTTGTTGATAAGCGTAAGCTTTACTAAGGAGGATTAGTTATGTCATTAAAACAGTTGACAGTTTTTGTAGAAAACAAGCAAGGTGCTATGGTTGATATTACAGAAGCTCTAGCCAAAAATCACGTTGATATGCGCGCGCTTTCTATTGCAGATACTAAGGATTTTGGTATTTTGCGTCTTATAGTAAACGATAATGAACTTGGTATTAAAACCTTAGAAGAGCACGGATACCTTGTTAAAACTACCGAGGTCGTAGGTATTAAAATCGGCGATGCACCTGGTAAACTTTCTACCGCTTTAAAGGTTTTAGACGACGAGCATATCAATCTCGAATATCTATACGCTTTTATGGCACGTACCGAAAAACACGCTTATGTTGTGCTTCGTGTCGAAGATAACAGAAAAGCAGAAACCGCTCTCGAAAACGCAGGTTTTCACCTAATTACCGATGCAGATGTTCTGAAATTATAATTTAAAACCGCCCAAAAGGGCGGTTTTAATATTTGACAGTTATTATTATATAAGGTATAATATTTTTATGAATATAGGAAACTTAGAAATTAACGGCTTTGCCGCTCTCGCCCCCATGGCAGGCGTTGCTGACCGAGCTATGCGGGAAATATGTATGAAAAAAGGTGCCGCCTTTTGTGTTGGAGAGCTGACAAGCTCGAGAGGTGTTACATTGGGTGATAAAAAATCCGCCGCCTTACTTGCTTGCAGTGAAAAGGAACGACCTATCGCCTCACAGCTTTTCGGAAATAATGCCGAAATAATGGCAGATGCCGCAAAATGCGCTTTAGCCTTTAAACCCGATTTTATTGATATTAACATGGGTTGTCCTGCCCCTAAGGTTTCGGGTAACGGCGGTGGCAGCGCGCTTATGAAAGACCTGCCCCTTGCCGAAGAAATAATAAAGGCGGTTGTAAACGCAGTTGATATCCCCGTTACAGTTAAAATTCGCACGGGTTGGGATAAGGATAATATTAACGCTGTGGAATTAGCAAAACGGGCCGAAAACGCGGGTGCTAAGATGATAACCGTTCATGGCAGAACAAAGACTCAAATGTATGCCCCAGGCATTGATTATAAAACAATAAAAAATGTTGTAAATGCAGTTAACATTCCCGTTGTTGCAAACGGCGATATTAAAGACGGTAAATCAGCACTTGAAATGTATGAAAAAACGGGCTGCGCCTTTGTTATGGTAGGCAGAGCCGCACAAGGTAATCCCTTTATTTTCAGTGAAATAAACGCTTATATGCGTGGTGAAAGCTATGCCCCGCCCACACTCTACGAGCGTTTCAGCCTACTCATGAAGCAAGTAAGCTTGATGATGGAATACAAAGACCCACACAACGCAATATTAGAATCACGCAAGCATACAGCTTGGTATTTGCAAGGTCTTAGAGGTGCCGCAAAATTAAGACAGCTCTGCGGAACAATTAATTCTATAAAGGATATAGAAGATATTTGCCAAAAAGCACTTGAAGAAAACAAAAATATGTGATAAAATTAATCTTCGTTGAAAACTAAATAATTCCAAATTATATGTAATTTATCGGTTGAAAGGAATAAAGAATTATGTCAGGACATTCCAAATGGAACAACATTAAAAGAAAAAAAGAGAAAACCGATGCCGCAAAGGCAAAGATTTTCACTAAAATAGGTAGAGAAATCGCTGTTATTGTTAAAACAGGCGGTGCAAATCCCAATGAAAACAGCAAACTTAAAGATGCTATTGCAAAAGCAAAGGCGGCAAACGTACCCAACGATAATATTGAAAGAATTATCAAAAAAGCCGCAGGTGACGGCGAGGCTAACAACTACGAAGAACTAATTTATGAGGGATATGGTCCTTGTGGTGTTGCAGTTGTTGTTGAAACCCTTTCGGATAACCGCAACAGAACAGCGGGTGAAATGCGCCACTATTTCGATAAATGCGGCGGCAATCTCGGTCAGTCAGGTTCGGTTATGTTTATGTTTGACCGTAAGGGCGTAATTAACATTGAAGCCGAAGGGTTAGACGAGGATACTGTTATGGAAGCCGCTTTAGAAGCAGGGGCAGATGACTTTAATTTTGACGGCGATGTTTTTGAAATCACTACCGAGCCTAACGATTTAGGCGCTGTTCGCGATGCGCTTGAAAGCGCAGGCTACAGTTTCCTTTCGGCTGAGGTTGCTTACATTCCTCAGACTATGACTGCGATTGATGACGAAGAAGCTGCAACTAAAATGGAAAAGCTTATTGATATGCTTGAAGATAACGACGATGTTCAAGCTGTTTGGCACAACTGGGAAATGCCCGAAGAATAATTTTATAAAACTAAAACCGAGTAGCTTAAAGCTACTCGGTTTCTTTATTTTTTCTGATATCCTTTATAACCGTAACACCTATTACTGCAAAAATTACCGCAAATGCAATTATTCCTATTAAAACAACATTTATACTTTTATTTGTTTTTGAATCCGAAAACTGACCGAAATCCTCACCATTTGCATAGCTTTTAAAAATATCCTCTATATAATCTGTATCCTCATTCTTGTGATTAAGGAAAACAAGGATATAATTTTTGCGGTTTGCAACAGTAAAATAGCTTGTTAAAACATATTTGCCGCCACCATCCTCACTCAAAGCCTTTGTTTTAATAAACTTTTGACCGCCTTGCTCTAAAACCTCGCCTATTGCATCTTCTGCTCCCACTATTTCGGGTATAAGCGATTCTATATTATCCACTGTCATCATGCTTATATCCACAATGCTGTTTGAAAAATCAGAAGTGTATTCTATCAGCTTTACTTGTCTTTTATTATCACTGTCTACTGCAAAAAAAGTTATATTATTATCCTTTAAGTAGGTATCAAGCTCGTTTTGATTTATACCTATTATTTCAGAAATTTTAGCATTGTTCTCCCCGTAAACCAAAAAGCTATCTTTAGATTTAATCGGCACCGATGCCGCATTAACAGTAAGAGACATAATATTGATAATAACTATTAAAACGGCAACGATTTTTTTTAACATACTTTTCATTCCTTACAGTTATTTTGTTTTTTTGCAGCAGTAAGTGTGTTTTGCATAAGCATTGCAATAGTCATAGGTCCTACACCGCCTGGCACTGGGGTTATAGCTGAAGCCTTTTCTTTTACATTTTCATAATCAACGTCACCGCAAAGTTTATCTTTTTCGCGGTTCATACCTACGTCAATTACAACCGCGCCCTCTTTAACCATATCTGCCTTAACAAAGTTTGCTCTACCCACTGCGGCCACCAAAATATCTGCCGCAAGACAAATTTCCTTTAAATTTTTTGTTCTTGAATGGCAGATAGTCACCGTGCCGTTTTCATGAAGCAGCAGCATGCCCATAGGCTTACCAACTATGTTAGACCTACCGATTACAACACAGGTTTTACCCTCTACCTCAATATTTTCGTATTTTAACATTTCCATAACACCAGCAGGTGTGCATGGAACAAAATCATAGTCACCAATCATAATTTTGCCCACATTTGAGGGGTGAAAAGCATCTACATCCTTTTCGGGTAAAATTGAGTTGATAATTAT
This sequence comes from Acutalibacteraceae bacterium, assembly GCA_045578145.1. GTDB lineage: Bacteria > Bacillota > Clostridia > Oscillospirales > Acutalibacteraceae > UBA737. Next base: position 22,595 of record JAZNJT010000113.1, on the reverse strand, counting down.
TTTTTCATCTAAATGCTTTGGTAAAGGCAACTGGCATAAAATGCCGTTAATACACTTTTTAGCATTAAGTTCATTAATTAAGCTTAAAAGCTCCTCCTCAGTTGTGCTTTCCGGCAGTGCATATTCCTCTGAAATAATCCCTAGTGCCTCACACGCCTTTTTCTTATTAGCAACATATACCTTAGACGCGGGGTCATCACCTACTATTATAACCGCAAGTCCTACAGTTATACCCTTTTGGTTTAATTCCTTTACGCCCTCTGCCACTCTTTGCTTTACTGCAGCAGAGATAACTTTTCCGTCAATTATTCTCGGCATTTTCTTCTTCCTCTGTTTCTTCAAATATATTTATGTATTCCTCATTATTTTGCTTTTGTCTTCGGCTTATATATACAAGCAACACTGTTGCGCCTATGCAAGCAATAAGTGATACGAGCACCGAAACCTTAATAGGCCCTATCATCAGGCTATCTGTTCTTAAAACCTCTATAATTGCTCTGCCAAAGCCGTACCACGCGGCATACATAAGAGCTATCTGTCCGCTGAATTTTCGTTTTTTACTGAAATGGTTAAGCAGGAAAAAACCTATGATACACCAAATTGACTCATATAGAAAACAAGGGTGCACCAAGCCTTCACCCATTTCTCTTATTGTGCGGTCACTTTGCATACCCCACCAAGAACTGTTTGTGAAATCGCCGTATGCCTCTTGGTTTACAAAGTTACCCCATCTGCCGACACCCTGACCGATAAGAAAGCCTATGGCGGCAATATCAAACATATCGAAAATTTTAACCTTTCTGAGTTTACACATTATAGCGCCTGTAAGAAACGCACCTATTACTCCGCCGTAAATTGCAATTCCCGAAAGCCCCGACCTGTCACCAAAACCGAAAAATTCTCCTATACTCTCAAGCTTCACTCCGTCAAACAAAACATAGTAAAGCCTCGCGCAAAAAATTGCGACAGGTACGGTCACAAGCACTACATCGAGCATTCTATCAACATTAAGACAAAATCTTTTAGCATTTTTAAGGGCATAAATTACCGCCAACAAAAAGCCAAATGCTATAAGTATACCATACCAATAAATATCCCAATTAAAACTACCGATATTTATGGTAAATGCAATGGGCTTTACGGTTAATTTAATTCCGAAAATTACAACATCTATACCGTTCATTTAAATTTCCTCCGACGGCAAAATCACTGAAAGCACTGATTTTTCGTTTTCAAGCTTTAAAAGTCTTTTATAAACGTCTTCGCTAGTTACTGATTTTAAATATTTAATTTCATCAAACAATCCGCTATCTGTTATAGCCGCCTCGGTCATATGCATTGCTATGCCCTCTACACTGTCGAAAACTCTTATCGAATTTCCGTACATGCCCGACCTCACTGCAGAAAACAGCTTTTTATCAATTCCTTCTGTTTTAATTCGGGCAATTTCCTTTTTGATTTCTTCTGCTACTGCTTGTGGATTCGAGGATTCGCCCTCAAAAATCACAGCAGAATATCCATAGCCTATAAAATATTCAGTCGAGAATTCATCATTTATAAGCCCATCGTTTATAAGTTTTTTATAAAGCGGTGAGGCTTCGCCCGCAAGAATATCAAGTAAAATTGCAGTGCAGACCTTTTGTTTAACAGAACGTTCAGGCTTGCTCATAGTTTCCTTAAATCCAAGGCAGAACATAGGCTGTGCCACTGCCAATTTCTGCTCAACATAATTTTTCACAACCGTTTCAGGTTCTGGCTCATTAATACGGGTAAGCTCTATCGGCTCGCTCGGCTTTATACTTTCCTTAATCTGCTTTAAAACTTTTTCCGTGTCAACATTACCTGCAATACAAATGAACATATTTGAGGGATTATAAAAAGTATTATAGCATTTATAGAGTAAATCACTGTTTATTTTTGCTATTGACTCTACTGTGCCCGCAATATCTATTCTCACAGGGTGATTATGATACATTGCAAGCAACATATTAAACATAACGCGCCAAGCAGGACTGTCATCATACATTCTGATTTCCTGACCTATAATTCCTTGCTCTTTATTAACTGTAGCCTCGGTAAAATAGGGTGACTGCACAAAGTCTAAAAGTATTTGCAGATTTTCATAAAACTTATTTGAGCAAGAAAAAAGATAACAGGTGCGGTCAAATGAGGTGAAAGCATTAGCGTAAGCACCTGTTTTTGCATATTTTGTAAAGGCGTCCCCATCTTCACTTTCAAAAAGTTTATGCTCTAAAAAGTGAGCAATACCCTCAGGAACTGCTGTTTGCTCACCATTAACACTGAAAATTGTATCAATAGAGCCGTATTTTGTTCCAAAAATGGCATAAGATGAATTATACTGTGGTTTTTCCAAAACATAAATTCTAAGACCTGAGGTAAGCGTTGCTTTTATATAGCTTTCCCCTATATCGCTTTCAAACACTTCTCTTTTCATTAACCGTTCTCCTTAGGCAACAACTTATAAACTGTGTGGAGCTTTACTCCCTTAGCGGCGGTTATTACATCCTCACGTGTAACAGCAGCCACCTTTTCCGCCATTTCTTCCGGCGAATAGATATTCTCATTATGGACCTTTAAGGCATACCATAAATCAAGCGAGTTTAATGAATCGCTATATGTTTTAAAGGAATCACAAATGCTTTTAATTGAAGATTCAAACTCACTGTCGGTAAATTCACCGCGCTTTACTATTTCGAGCTGATTTAGTATTTCCTTTTGCGCTTTATCAGCATTCTCTGCCTCTACGCCTGAAGACACCGTCATCATACCCTTAATTCTTGAACTTGAGGCAGAGCAGTAATAGCAAAGACTCATCTTTTCTCTTACATTGCTGAATAGTCTTGAATAAGGACCTCCGCCGAAAATATCAGTCATCACCATAAGCGGCAAAGTTTTATCATCGTTACCTTGCGCCTCACAGCTAAAGCCCATTACAAGCTTGCCTTGGTTTACCGCCATTTTTTCAGTAACTGTGTTAATCTCTTTACACTCAGCAGTAGGCGTTGTTCCCTTGCAATCGGTTATATCATTGCGCGAAAGCGAAGAAAATCTTTGGGCAATATCGTCAAATAAGCCTTGCGGTATAGCCGAGCCTACAACCTGAACAGTAATATATGCTGAACTTAAGACTTTTTCCCACGCTTTATATAGTTTTTCGCCTGTAATCTCCTCAACCTGCTCAATAGTTCCGCATTTTGAAAGCCCGTAAGGCTCATCCTTATACATTTCGCTTATCAGTCGGTTTTTGGCATACACACGTTTTTCTGCTATTTCACCCTTTATATGTTCAATAGCCTTGCGTTTTTCTCTCTCAAGGTCTGCTTCTAAAAAAGCTCCGTTATCGGTGTTAGGCTCAAATATAAGTCCCAACAACAGCTCGCATGCGCGCTTAACCAATGACTCGTCATCTAAAGAATAGCGGTCATTTATAAGTGAAACAGTCATCTTAAGAAGCTGATAATCGCCGTATTTTTCGGTGCTTGCATCAAGCCTTGCTCCGTAAAGCTTACAAAGTTTATAATTCAGTCTTGAAAAATCAGGATATTTTTTACTGCAGCTCGTAAGGATAAACGGTAGCAACCCATAAGGCGCTACGGTTTCTTTTTTGAGTGGCAAATAGAAATTAAAGGAAACAAGGGTTGTTTTAAAACGGTCGTTTTTAATAAAAACTCCCTTTACACCGCTGCCTAAATCGACTGTTTTAATAGACATAATACATCTCCAGTTTATAAATATAATAATACTCATACAGTATAGCATAATTCACACTAAATTTACAACTGTTTATACAATAAAATTGAAAATTATGGAATTTTGTGTTAAAATGGTTTAAACGTGAGAAAGGGGAAGCAATATGAAGATCGCAAACAACCGCGGACTCAGAATTCCAACCAGAATTATTTTATCCGCTTTGCTGTTATTATTACAGCTTTTGTTTATGTTTGAAGTAGTATACGATTTTACTCTGCAATCCGCATGGGCTTATTCTCTTTCGCTTATTTTAGGTGTAATAACGGTTGTTATAATAATGAACCGACGCGGAAATCCAGACCACAAAATTGCTTGGATTGTTTTTATTCTGATCTTTCCGATTTTTGGTATAAGCGTATTCTTACTTTGGGGTGGCGGAAGAGTCGCCCCTCATATAAAGAAAAAAATGCGGCTTTGCGAGGCAAGGTATCTAAGATATTTAAAGGACGATAGTGAAGTCCGCGACCGACTTATCTATTACGATATGGCTCATTCTCGTCAAGCAGATTACCTGACAGGTGAAAGTGAATACCCTCTTTATGACAAAACCCTGACCAAATATTTTTCTTCAGGCGAAAAACTTTTACCACATCTTTTAGAAGAACTCGAAAAGTCAGAAAAATATATTTTTATTGAATTTTTTATTCTGGCTGAAGGCAGAATGTGGGAAGAAATACACCAAATCCTCAAAAGAAAGGTCAAAGAGGGCGTTGAAGTTAAAATCATCTTCGATGATTTTGGCTCAATAAAAAGACAGCGCAAGGGCTTTGTTTCAAAACTCAAGGCCGAGGGCATTTCGGTTTGTATTTTCAATCCCATTAACCCGATAATGAATATATTTATGAACAACCGAAACCACCGTAAAATAATAGTTATAGACGGTAAGGTGGCAATTACAGGCGGAATAAATATAGGCGACGAATATATAAACGAATTTGAACGCTTCGGCTATTGGGCAGACAGCGCTGTAATTATAAAAGGAAATGCGGTTAGAAGCTTTGTTGCTATGTTCTGCTGTATGTGGGATTTTATTACGGGCAAGCATTTAAGAATTAAAGAATATTTCGCCGATTGTCCTTATAAAGACGATGGGTTTGTGATACCCTACAGCGACAGTCCGCTTAACGATAAAAATCCCGCTGAGGGAATTTATATGCAGATTCTTAATACCGCACAGAAATTTGTTTATATTACAACGCCCTATCTTATAATCGATAACACTATGAAAAGTCTGCTTCAAATGGCGGCAAAATCGGGTATTGATGTGAGAATTATCACTCCGCATATTCCTGATAAGTGGTATGTACACCCCGCATCGCAGTATAATTATTTAGAACTTTTAGAGGCAGGTGTCAAAATTTATGAATTCACCCCGGGCTTTGTACATTCAAAGCTATTTATATCTGACGATAAGGTGGCAACCGTAGGTTCGGTTAATATGGATTATCGAAGCTTTGTTTTCCACTTTGAATGCGGAGCATGGATTTGTGACAGCAGTACAGTAACCGATATAAAGGAGCATTTTTTAAATCTTCAGGACAAATCGCACCAAATAACCCTTGAAGAATGGAAAAAAAGACCTGTATGGCTGCGTTTAAAACAGGCACTTTTGCATATTTTCGCGCCATTTATGTGATTGACTTTTTAAAAATATAACAGTATAATATTATTAGAGATTTTTGAAAGGAGACTTAAATATGAAAGGTTTTTTTAAGTTTTTGTTAGGTATAGGTACACTTTTCGCAACCATAATCGGCGCTTTAGCCATTTTCGATAAGATTTCAAATAAAAATCGTATTGAGGGGAACTACCTTGACTGTGAATCAGACGATTTCACAGAAACAGAAGAATAGGCATTAATAATTGGAGCCACACGAAAATTCGTGTGGCTTTTTTAACATATTCGCAGTTGCTCCGCCAAATCTTTCGGTGGTTCTTCTTTTCTTATTCGCACCTTGTATTCAATATATCGGTCGTTTTCGGTGCGTCTTGTATATGCATCTATACCTGAATTTTTCAAAGTTTCAATAAGTTTAGAAAGGCTGTTTGAAAAAAGTCTAATATCTCCTATTGCCGATTTCTTATAGCTAATCGACTGCGATTTCGGTTTTTCTTGTGTTATGGGTTTCGGATTTAAAAGCTCGTTTACAAATATTTCTGTCTGCATTGGAGTCATACTATCCGCTATTATTTTCTCTAACACATCTTCTCTTTTTTCAGGCGGAAGTCTTAGTAAAACACGAGCATGGGATTCAGAAAGCGATGCCTCGGTAATACGACCTCTCAATCCCTCGTTAAGACGCAAAAGCCTTAACCTTTCAAGCAGTACATTCTGGGAAATGCCAAGCCTTGCAGCCATTTCATACTGAGGTATACGGTATTTACTCATAACCGCTTTTATGGATTCTGCTTCCTCAAAAAAAGATACATTTGTGCGCTGCAAATTTTCAATTATACTGTAAACTAAGGCAGTAGGCATATCAATGTCGTGCAACACACAGGGTATGCGTCTCAAATTAGCCATTATTGCTGCCTTTAATCTTCTTTCACCTGTTATAATAACATATTTTCCTTTTTCATTTTTTCTCACCGCCAACGGCTCTATTATTCCGCTTTTCTTTATGCTTTCTGCCAGAGAAATAAGGGCATATTCGTCCTCTGCCTTTCTTACTCTGTGAAGCGGAAGCCTTATTTCTTTAGGTCTTAACATTAACAATTTTTTATTCTGTATTGTGTGCATTAAGGCACCTCTTTTCTTCTATATAATTATCTTATTAAATCTTATGTTTGTAAAGAAAAACAGGTCGGGAAAATTCGCGTAAACATAACAAAAACAGCCGCATTAAAGCGGCTGTTTTGAAATATCTGCGGGTTTTCTTGGGTATTTTGACGCGGTTTGCGATATTTTTTTGAAGACAATAAAAGTTCTTTCGGTATCTTGGTTTAACATCTCGCATATAATTTTAGGTTCTGTAACATTAAGCGACTTTACAGCACCTGAACTTGCATCACATTCATCCTTGCCTGAGGGACCTTTCATAGCAACAAACGTACCGCCTTTTTTTACAAGCGGTGTGCAGTATTCAAGCAAAACAGGAAGTGCTGCTACTGCTCTTGCTGTTGCAAAATCGTATTTTTCGCGGTGAAGACTGTTTTTACCCGCATCCTCCGCTCTTGAATGAACGGTTTTAATGCCTGTAAGGCTCAATTTTTCTATAACATCATTTAAGAATACAAGACGTTTATTAAGGCTGTCAAGCAGTGTTGCCTCAATATCAGGACGCACAATTTTAAGCACCATTCCGGGAAAGCCTGCTCCTGTTCCTACATCTATAAGAGTTGCGTTTTTAGGTATTTCTATATGCTTTAAAAACAAAATACAATCGTAAAAATGTTTGTATAACACCTCTTCGGGCTCGGTTATTGCGGTAAGATTAATCTTTTTATTCCATTCAAGCAACAAATTGCCGTAAAGGTTAAGCTTTTGCTTTTGTTCATCTGTTATATTTACACCAAATTCTGCACAAAGCGGTATTATTTTTTCAATTTTAAAATCAATCATTTTTATCTCCTAAATAAGCCTCTAATCTGTAAATTGGAAAACCCAGAGAGGCAAATTTCTGCTCATACTCTGTTTCGATATTACCCTCAAAATCACTTTTATGAAGGTCAAGCGAAACATTTTTGAAGGCAAAACCGTTATTCGAAAAGCTTTCGAGCGAAAACTCAAAAAAGTGAATATTATCGGTCTTTTGATGAATTTCTGCGTCCTCTTTTAAAATGTTTTTATAAATATCCAGAAACCTCTGATGAGTTAAACGGTGAGAGGCATAGGCTTTTTTGGGGAACGGACAGGAAAAATTGAGAAAAATACGTTCCACGCTTTTTTCTTTTATGTATTTTTCAAGATACTCCGCTCCGCACTTGATAAATCTTAAATTAGGAAGCTCTGCCTTTTTTGCCTTTTCACAGGCCTCAACAATAACATTCCCTGTTTTCTCTACTGCCAAAAGATTAATATCGGGATTTTTCTTTGCAAATTCTACCGCAAATTTACCCTTGCCGCAACCGATTTCAAGATAAAGTGGTTGTTTTTTTACAAAAAATGACTCGAAATCAATATAATCCTTTTCATTTTTTGCTGTATTAAAGTTGCGGTCGGAAATATCGCTCACATAAAGGATGTCCGAAACGTTATTAAGCCTTTCTTCAAGGTTTTTCTTTTTTCTCATTCGCATAATTTTATTCCCCGCTATAGTTTTTAAGCACCTGCTGTGCCCTTTCTATTACCATATTTTTAAGCCTTTCAGGTTTTATTACTGTCAGATTTTCGCCGTAGTTTATTATCCAGGTAACAAGTGCCTCCGAAATTACCGCAGGCACTTTAAAACTGAAACTTTCGTCAGTTACGTTTTTAATAAATATATTTTCTGAAAATCTATCCAAAACCTGTTCGGTTATTTTTTTATTACAGCAAAGCTCTATATCGCAAATCTCACCCGAATGCATCATAAATAGCTTTTTCGTGTAATCGGCAATATCAAAAAAGTCAGTGTATTCGCTAACCTCGGAAAAATGGCGAACACTGCTATCAAGTATTTCTACCGCGCTTATTCTGTCAAGTCTTAAATGCAATAAATTATCATACTTTGTATGATTGCCCACAAGGTAATAATGATCGTCCTGCCAGGTCATTGCATAGGGGTTTACAACCATTTCGCGTTTTTCAAGATTTACCTCGCGCAAGGATGAAAAACCGCGCGAAGAATAGGTGAGCCTTATTTGTTTTTTGCTTTCAATAGCATTGCTTATTTTATCTATATTATAATAAATCTCCTCATTTGTGCATTTTTCATCTACCGAAAAGAAAACCGAATTTTCTCTTTTCCTTATCTGGAAAACACTCAACATATTATGCAGCTTTGAAATTAACTCTCTTGTCTTTTTAGCGCTTATAAATTTAGCGCTTCTTACCGCATCGCAAAGCAAGTATATCTCAGGCACCTCAAACTCACGGTCGCCTACAAACCAACCACAAGAATCCTTTATAATATCACAGCCGTATTCCTCTAAACAGGCAATATCGTTATATATAGACTTTCTCTCAGCCTCTATGCCATAATCCAAAAGCTTTTGAGCAATATCTTTAGCATTTAAGGGATTTTGCTCATCGCTGTATTTTTTTAATATATCAAGCGTATAAATGAGCTTTAGTTTTTGATTTGACCTTTTTGCCATTTTTTTATTACCTCCGAAAATTCGGTATAGGAAAAATATGCATTGAATATATCAAGTGCCGCATTACTTGAAAGATTTTGCGGTAATTCTAAGTATTCGAGTAGTTGTTTTCTCTTTAAAGCAGAATTTGACTTGCCCGAAAGACCAAACAAAAACATATCGGTTTTAGTGATTTTCCGCTCATTACTGCTATTTTCTTGACTCAATAGTCCGCTTTTATTAAGCGCTGATAATATAACCTCTTTTGGCATACCTTCTACACCAAGAAACCCCTCTTTAGAAGCCTTATCCTTGCGTTTTTCCTTGCCTTTTATACAAGGCACATAAACATTTATAATCTCTGCGCTATCAGAAATTATATTTTTAAGGTGCGCTCTTATCATATTGCCTGCGCTGTCACTATCGGTAAGCACTATTATGCCGCCTGATTTTTCTGCCAACCTTTTTATAAGTGCACATTTTTCACGGTCTTTAAAAATACTGAAGCCGTTGGTTGAAACTATAAGGGTTTCAATTATATTTTCAAGCGTGATTTTATCGTACTTTCCCTCAACTATCACAGGGTATTTAAGACTAATCAATGTTTTCACCCTTTGCGATAATATAAATAAGCCTTATTATAAGCTGTTCTAAAATAATTCGCGCATCTGCGCCAAAGGATTTTAAAGCATTATCAGCGTTATAAATAGCTGTAAGACATAAATTCAGTTTTTTGGCATCAAATTTGGAAAGATAATTTAAAGCCTTATCAAGTAAAAATTCCTTGTTTTTATAAGAGAAAATTTTTGAAATTGAGGCAGTGGTTTCGCCGTTTTGCTTGGCTGTAAACACACGGTAAATATCGCAGAAAGATGAAGCCACTGTATAGAGCACCGACATTGGCTCTGTTCGGGTATAAAAAAGTTCATCAAGACAGGATATAGCAGAGCTTGTATCACAGTTTAAAATAAATTTCGATAAATTGTAAATTGAAGCCTCAACTGTTTTAACACACACCTCATCAACAGTTTGCTTAGTAATTGGCGTATCCTTTGAAAAAGAACAAAGCTTTGAAAGCTCAAAGCTTAGAATATTTATATCCTCACCCACGGTTTCAACCAAATATTTCGCGGCACCTGCTGAAAAACTGCAGCCACGTTTTTTTGCCCCATCCTCAAGCATTTTTACAAGCTCTGCTTGACGTCTATGGTCAAGACAGGCGGCTATTCCGCCATTTTTTTCTGCGCTTTCTACTATTTTGTTCCACTTTGTGTTTCTTTTTGTATCAAAATTGAAATTTTGAAATCTAAGCACAAAAACACAGCTTTCCGGTATTTCAGAAAGCAGTTCGCACAGCTTGTCCAATTCAGATTTAGAACAATGTTCAAAATCGAAATCGCAAAGCTCGGCATACTTTTTATCCGCCATAAGCGGCTGTTGCATTGCGAAATCGTAAACCTCCTGTAAATCACTTTGCGAATCGAACTGTGCGAAGTTGAATATATCTTCCTCATCTGCTACTAATTTAGCAATTTTATTTGTATAAAGTTTCTTTAAATATCCGTCTTCGCCGAACAAAACATACACAGGCAGAAGACTGTTTTTCTGCACATATTTTTTTAACTGTTCTTCAAAAATTACCGCCATTTCAGTTTTCCTCCGCCTTCCTTTATTATTTTTGCACGCATTTCTTTTAATTTTATCACATCAAGCTGTTTTTTACAAGCAAGCATAAAACAAAAAACCAATATAATCGCAAAAAGCGAAATATATGCCCATTTCTTATCTGCATCTACTGTAGAAAACGGCAATTCGCCAAAACCGTTTATTATGTAATTAACAAATCCCACCGCTAAATTACTCGGGATAAATATAATCCTCGCAACAAAGGGTGAAATCAGGTTTACAATAAGCCCCAAAAGACTTAACCATATACTTATTGTTACAGGGTAAGTGATAATAAGGGTTGTGATAACTCCCACTGTTGAAACATACCCGAATATGCTTATCACTGTAGGCAAGGTAAGTAATGTGGCTGATAATGATATTAACACCGCGGATAATAATTCTCTTAAAATGCGGTTATTTATTATTTTATTTCTTATTACATAACGTCTTAAAGGCAATGCAACGCCGAGTATTCCAAAGGTGGAAAGCACCGACAACTGAAAAGAGACATTAAAAATTGCAAACGGTGAAAACATAAGAATAATACTTACCGCCGCTCCAAGTGTGTTTTCAGAAACACCTCTTCTTTTGAGTATAAGTCCTAACGTCGCTATGACATACATTACACCCGCTCGCATAATTGACATCGTAAAACCGCAGACTACACAAAGCAAAAACACCGAAAGCAGTTGTAAAACGCCGCAAATATAACGATTATAAAAAAGTTTATTTATTCCAAATGTGAGAAAAGCCACAAGAATAGTAAGGTGCATACCTGATACTACCATGACATGACTCACTCCTGCATTCTTAACATTGCTGTAAAACTCAGGTGAAAAATAACTGTCATCACCGAAAAGCAACGCGCAAAGTGTTGCAGCAGATTCATAATCCATATATTTAAAGGCTGTTGTTTTTATATAATTCCGAATACTTTCTACAGTCTTTAAACCTTTATTGGCTCGGTCTTCTAATTTTTCAAATTCTTTTATTTCGCCGTAAAGATATATACCGCGGCTGTAATAATCCATTTTATATTCACTATCTATAGCTGAAAGCTCTATATTAGACTTAACAGTATCTCCCATACTGAACTTCGGGGTATAATAATAAACCAAAAGTTTAGTGCCCTTTTTAAGACTATTGCTTTCTAACACTTTTACATCTGCACAGCAAAATGAATCGCTTTGATATATGGTTTCTCTAACCGTAAACACACATTCAGTTTTAACTTTATCAAAACAATCTGTTTTCTGCGCTTTGCCGATTGAACAGGTTGTAGAATATACCGTTCCCAGAATGAAAATTAACGATATAATAAATACACGAGACTTATTCTTAATGATGATAATTAGTAATATAAATATAAATAACAACGCAAAAACAATAAGCATTATATGACTCTTTATACCAATTATGCTTACGACACCGCACAAAACCGCGCTACAAAGCATCGGCCTTGCTAACAAATAGTCCTTTATTTTATATCACTCCAAAAATATCATTTACAAATACAGAAAAATATTGTATATTAATATTACAGACCTTTATTTTAGGAGAAGATTATATGGAAAAATATAAACACATTAAAATTTCTATTTTACTAATTGATATAGCCTTCTTCTTGTTGGCTGTTTTTGTAGTGGTACTTCCGTTTGTTATTACATGGTATGCCGAGGTTATGGGCCGAGGTCCCAGTCTTGCAACAACGGTTATGCTTACTTGCTATCCTTGCGTTCCGTTTGGTTTTTGTATACTGCTTTGTTTAAGAAGATTTTTAAAAGGAGTTATGAACGAAAATCTTTTTTCGGAAAACAGCTTACTTCAATTAAAAAACATTTGTATCTGCTGTCTTATTATTGCGGTAATAACACTTATAGCAGGTAATTTCTATATGCCGTTCTTTATCGTCGGCGGAACATTTCTTTTCCTTTCTCTTATCACTTTCTCATTAAAATCAGTTATTAAAAGTGAACTTATTAACAACAGCGAGGATTAACCCTCGCTGTTGTTTTTTGAATTTATTCTGTATGAAAGTCGCATAAGACTATCGCCGAAATGCATATTCTCCACTACAATATCGGGATAATTCATAGAAAGATCAAAGTGGCTGAAATTCCAAAAAGCTTTAACACCAAGCTTTACTAATTGGTCGGCGATATCCTTTGCTGCATTTTTAGGCGTACATAAAATAGCAACCTCAGGTCTGTTCTCACGACAAAATTCATCAAGCGTTGCAGTGTTTCTAATTGGCAGATTTTTAATAACCTGACCAACTAGCGATTCCTTGCAATCAAAAAGTCCCATAAGATGAAATCCCTTAGACTCAAAATTTATATGCATTGTTACTGCGCGGCCTAAGTTTCCCATTCCGATAAGTATTGCGCTTTTGGGAATATCTATACCCAATATGGCGCCGATTTCTGCTCGTAAAATTTCTATATTATAACCGTAGCCCTGCTGACCGAAGCCGCCAAAGCAATTTAAATCCTGCCTGATCTGACTAGCAGTTAATCCCATTCTTTCAGATAATTCCTTTGAAGAAATTTTCTGCATTCCGAGAGACTTGAGTTCTCCTAAAAATCTGTAATACCGCGGCAACCGTTTAATTACCGAATTTGAAATTACATACTTACTCATAGCCGTGTTTTCCCACCTTACTATATTATAAATTATAATAATATGTAACTTATAAAATGTCAAGAAAATATGTCCTATTATACTTTACATCTCACATAATAATTGATATAATATTAAAAAACATTTTCGAGGTAAAAAATATGAAGTATTTAGTTTTACTTTGTGACGGTATGGCTGATACCCACAACCAAAATATTCTAAATGGCAAAACTCCTATGGAGCTAAGCCACAAACCATTTATAGACTCTTTAGCAAAAAACGCCGAGGTTGGTATGTGCAAAACCGTTGCTGACGGCTTGAAACCCGGAAGCGACGTTGCAAATCTTTCGGTTATGGGCTATGACCCGCTTTTATGCTATACAGGCCGTTCTCCCTTAGAAGCGGCTTCTATCGGTGTTGACCTTAAAGAAACCGATGTTGCTTTAAGATGCAATATCGTAACCTTATCAGATGAAGAAAATTACGCTGATAAAACGATGGTTGACTACTGTGCAGGTGATATTTCTACCGAAGAAGCTCACGAAATTATTAAAACGGTTGACCAAAAATTAGGAAATGAAATTTACAAATTCTACGGTGGCGTAAGCTACAGACACTGCCTTGTAGTAGACGGCGGCACAACTGATTTAGGCGAGATGACTCCGCCTCACGACATAAGCGGAAGAATTATCGGTAAATATTTAAGCGACAGCGAAAATGCAAAACCGCTAATTGACCTTATGATTAAAAGCTATGATATTTTAAAGGACCACCCTGTAAATCTAAAGCGCAGAGCCGAGGGTAAAAACGAGGCAAACTCCATCTGGCTTTGGGGCGAGGGTAAAAAACCTATGCTTCAGAATTTCAAGGAGAAAAATGGCGTAAGCGCGGCTATCGTGAGCGCAGTTGACCTACTTAAAGGCATTGGTATTTGCGCAGGAGCTGACACTCCTGATGTTGCAGGTGCTACAGGCTATCTTGACACTGATTTCGAGGCTAAAACCTATGCAGGTATTGAAGCCTTTAAAAACGGAACAGATTTGGTATATCTTCACTTTGAAGCTCCCGATGAGTGCGGACACCGAGGCGAGTGTGAAAATAAAATCAAAGCTATTGAAGAGATAGACCGCCGTTCACTTAAAATTATGCTCGAATACCTCGAAAACTGCGGCGAAGATTACAGAATTTTAATAATGCCTGACCACCCCACTCCGCTTGAAACCAAGACACATTCGAGCGCTGCTGTACCTTATCTTATATATGACAGCAGTGATAAAAAATCGGGTGTAGAAAGCTTCACCGAACAATCTGCTCAGAATACCGGCAATTATGTTGCTCACGGTCCAGACATAATGGAAAAACTGCTCAAAAAAATGTAGTTATGTAAACTTGGACAACCATAAAAGTTATCCACATTATTAACGGGTTTATCCACCGTTTTTAAGGGTTGTCCCTTTGAATTACAAGTTTTTCCACGAAATATCAGTGGATAACTGTGTTAATAAGTTGAATAAACTTGCATCATTGCATTTTAACATAAACAAATTATGTAAATTATTTCGACGTTTTTCGACTGCAATTTTTTTGTAAAATGTCAACAAAATCGCATAATAAAACTATAAAATTTCTACCTTTTCGAAAGGCAAAAAATGAAACGAACAAAGTTAATTGACAGACGTCTTCCCGACTACACCAGAGGAGAAGAAATTTTTAATATGGTTTCACATATTGTAGGCGGAGGACTTGGAGTTATAATTTTTGCGCTATGCGTAATAAAATCATTCTTAAATCACGACGCTTACCAGATTGTAGGCTCTTTTATCTACGGTGCATCTATGGTAATTTTATACACCGTATCAAGTGTTTATCACGGGCTTAAATCCGAAATGGCAAAAAAGGTAATGCAGGTTATAGACCACTGCTCAGTATTTATTCTTATATCTGGCACATACACACCAATAGCCCTTGTTTCTTTAAGAGAGCATAACGCTTTTTTGGGTTGGGGTGTTTTCGGCGTTGTGTGGGTGGTATCTGCCTTAGGCATTACCCTAAATGCAATCGACCTTAAAAAATATAATGTTTTTTCAATTATCTGCTATTTGGCTCAGGGCTGGTGTATAATCTTAACAGGAAAAGCAGCCATAGAAGCCATTAGTACAAATGGCTTCTTATGGCTGCTTGCAGGCGGAATTTCATATACCATAGGCGCTGTACTTTACGGTATAGCAGGCAAAAAAACCGTCAGGTATATGCATTCCGTATTCCATATTTTTGTTGTTATAGGTTCATTCCTACAGTTTGTTGCAATTATTTTTTATGTATTTATTTAAGCATCTTTTTAACTTGCGGCAGATTGAAAACTATGGCTGCGCCTAAAACGGTTATTACAAGCTCAGGCAACATATATGAACCGTTGTAGCAAAGAGAGTAAAACCAAACGCTATCCCATTCACACCAGATATCAAAAATTATTGCGCCTGATAAAAGGTGGCATAAAAATCTTATAAACAACACGAGCGCCGTACCGATTACAATGTGTACGGTGTTTTTCTTTCCGATAACACTTGCAAATCCTAAAACGGTAAAAGGAATGATATAATCAAGCAAAATTGTGCCTATAAGTGCCACAGGAGTAAGCCCCCAACCAAGTACACCGTCAACCACAATTCCTTGTAGCAATTGAACTAAGCTGTAGCAAAAAGCGGCACCAACTCCCCATTTCAAGCCCAACATCACCGATAACATTATTACAGGAAGCATTGAAAAAAGTGTTACACTTCCGCCCAACGGCAACTTGTAAATTTTTAAATTACTGAGCACCGAAGCGAGCGCAATAAATATTGCGCTTAAAGCCAGATTGTAAATTTGTTTTTTGTTTTTCATTTTCTTTTCTCCTTTTGTATTTTTGCAATTCCTTCAAGGGCTTCTGTCTCCGGATAACAGAAAAGCCACAGGCAATTTACCTGTGGCAATACTTACAACGTATTTCCCTACGGCGGCATTATCCGCATCAGGTTAAAGGTCGAAGTCATAGCAAAAAGCGGACTTCCTCTCAGCCTGAGTTTCATCAAGCTCCCTATTGCAAGCAAATTATAACACTCTGTATAATATCTGTCAAGAAAGAATTTTTCTACTTTTTATTGAAAAGGCATTTTAAAAGCTATATAATACATTTAAAGGAGAACTAATATGAATGTTTGTTTTTATACCCTTGGCTGTAAGGTTAATCAATATGAAACACAGAGTATGCGTGAGGAATTTGAAAAAAGCGGATTTGTTGCAGTGAATGACAGTATGCCTACCGATGTGGCTGTAATCAATTCTTGCACAGTTACTGCCGAAAGCGACCGAAAAACCCGTCAACTTCTACATAGAATAAGAAGAAAAAATCCTAACGCTGTAATTGTGCTTACAGGCTGTATGGCGCAGACCTTTTCGGGCGACAAGGCTGAACTTTCAGATGCCGATATTGTGGTGGGCAACCGCGATACAAGTGAAATTTTAAAGTTTACTCAACAGTTTATAAAAGAGCAAAAAGCAATTTTCTCTGTTTTTCCGCACGAGAGAAACGAACTTTTTAACACACCCGAAATATCCGATTTTGCAGAGCGCACACGCGCCTATATGAAAATTGAAGACGGCTGTGACAGATATTGCAGTTACTGTATTATACCTTATGCGAGAGGATTTGTGCGTTCAAGATCTTGCTCTGATATAAAAAAAGAAGCCGAAATTCTTGCATCAAAGGGCTTTCGCGAAATTGTGCTTGTGGGAATTAACCTCTCAGCATACGGCAAGGGTGAAAACATAAATTTGTGTGATGCAGTGGATGCTGTATGCGCGGCAAATGGTATAGAGCGCGTGCGCTTAGGCTCGCTTGAGCCCGACCATATAAGCGATGATATGCTACGCCGATTTAAAAATCAATCTAAATTCTGTCCTCAATTCCATTTGTCTCTGCAATCAGGCTGTGATGCCACACTCAAACGAATGAACAGACATTACGACACCGCTTTTTATGCCGATTTAGTTAAAAGAATAAGGCAGATGTTCCCCGATGCTACCATTACAACAGACATTATGGTAGGCTTTGCGGGTGAAACCCAAGAGGAATTTTTAGAAAGCGTAGAATTTTTAAAGAAAATAGAGTTTGCAAAGGCGCATGTCTTCACTTATTCAAGAAGGAAAGGCACTGTTGCCGACCGTTTGCCAAACCAGATAACAAAGGCAGAAAAATCTCGCAGAAGCCGTATTATGATTGAAGCGGCAAATCAATGTGAAGAAAAAATCTTGCGCCAACAAATTGGCAAAACCTTAGAGGTTTTATTTGAGACCGCTGAAGACGGAAAAACCTTTGGATATACCAAAAATTATTTAAGAGTAGCAGTTAAAGAAGATAAGACACTTGACGGCAAAACCGCAAATGTAAAAATATTATCAGTGGAAAAGGATTATTGCGTGGGAGAGCTTTAATTTTATGAATAATATAAACTTGGGAGAAATTTTATCCCCCGTAGGAAATCGTGAAATGCTATATGCCGCCGTGCGAAGCGGTGCGGACGCGGTTTACCTCGGTGCTAAGGAATTTTCAGCCAGAAGAAATGCTGAAAACTTTGATTTTGAAGAATTAAAAGAGGCTATAGAATACTGCCATATAAGAGGAGTGAGAGTATATCTTACCCTTAATATTCTTATCAAAGATTCCGAACTCGAAAATGCCTTTAAACTCGCAAAAAATGCTTATAATTCAGGTATCGACGGAATAATTGTTGAGGATTTGGGACTTGCCCGTATTCTTCATCAAAACATTCCTGATTTAAAGCTTCACGCATCTACTCAAATGTCGGTACATTCACCCTCTGCCTTGCATATTTTAAAAGAGCTTGGCTTTTGTCAGGTAGTTGCGGCAAGAGAAATGTCAAGAGAGGAATTAAAGGCTCTTTGTGACACCGCAAAAGAGCTTGATATCACTGTTGAGGTATTTGTTCACGGCGCGCTTTGTATGTGTGTTTCTGGTCAATGCTTACTATCTGCCTTTTTAGGCTCTCGAAGCGGAAACCGCGGTCTTTGCGCAGGGCCTTGCAGATTGCCTTTTAAATCAAAAAACGGCACAGGCTATGACCTTAGCCTTAAAGATTTATCCCTGCTCGACTATATAAAAGATCTATATGATATGGGTGTTCGCTCCTTTAAAATTGAGGGCAGAATGAAACGTCCCGAATATGTTGCGGGTGCTACCGCCGCCGCGCGACAAGCCTTAGACAAAGGAATAGTTGAAACAGAGATTTCTAATACCCTTAAAAATGTATTTTCGCGCCAAGGCTTCACCGACGGTTATTATAAAAACACTTTGGGTAAAGAAATGTTCGGCATAAGAACTAAAGAAGATGTTGTTTCTGCAGATAAGGCTTTCCCTTTATTGCGCGAGCTATACCGCAAGGAAAGACAAAGCGTTAAAATCGGATTTAAGTTAAAAATAGAAGAAAATAAACCTATCTCACTTTCACTTTTTGACGGTAAAAACGATGTTTGTGCTATTGGTAATATTCCTCGAAAAGCACAAAATAAAGCAATTACAGCCGAAGATGCTCTTAAAAGCATTTCAAAATTCGGCTCAACCCCTTATATAGACGAGGGTGGTACAGCTAAGGTTGATGAGGGACTTTTTGTGTCCAAAAGCGAGCTTAACGCACTGCGTCGAAAAGCTGTTGAATTATTAGACAGAAAACGAGCAGAAATTAAAATTTTACCCTGTGATAAAACATATATTGCACCCGAAAAAGCAGTGGCCACCCCTAAAACACCAAAAATATTCGCAAGATTTGAAAGCAAAAATCAAATACCGCAAAATTTAAGCGGAATTGACGCGGTCATTTATCCATTAGAGCAAAATCCCGAAGATTTAAAGGGTATAAATTTGCCGCTTATAGCAGATATTCCGCGCGGGATAATTAGCGAAAAAGCAGTCATCCAAAGACTCAAATTGTTTAAACAAAACGGCTTTAATTCCGCCCTTTGCGGTAATTTAGCGGCAGTTAAAATTGCAAAGGACGAGGGATTTGAGGTTATGGGTGATACGGGGCTTAATATTGCAAATTCCGAGAGCCTCGAAACCGCAAAACTACTTGGAATTAACTCAGCTGTTATTTCTGCCGAAGAACAGTTAAGCGATATCTTAAGACTTAATTCAAACACTGAAAAAGGTATTATAGCTTACGGAAATATACCGCTCATGCTCTTTAAAAACTGTCCTTTAAAAAACGGCATTTCCTGTAACAAATGTGATAAAAACGGTGTTATAACCGATAGGCTCGGCACTCAGTTCCCCATAAGATGCCGAATGGGCTACAGCGAGCTTTTAAACAGTGTACCTATTTACCTTGCTGACCGCAAAAACGAGCTTTCAGGTCTGGATTTTATTGTTCTTTATTTCACTAAAGAGGATAAATTTAAAACAGAACAAATTATTCAAGCTTACAAACACGGAAATCCATCTGCCGAAAAGCATACAAGAGGTCTTTATTACAGAGGAACAATATAAAAACAGCACCTGTCAGGTGCTGTTTTTTAGTTTAATTCATTTGCCATTTCGTAAAATTTATAGTAAATTCCTTTTTGCTCTAAGAGTTGCTCGTGAGTTCCCTCTTCCGTTATCCCCTCATCTGTAAGAACTAATATACGATCTGAATTGCGGATTGTTGAAAGTCTGTGTGCTATAGTTATTGTTGTTCTGCCCTCCGCAAGCTTGTTAAGCGACCTCGCCACTGCAAATTCGCTCTCGTTATCAAGGGCGCTCGTTGCCTCATCAAGAATGATAATCGGCGGATTTTTAAGGAAAACCCGTGCAATGCTTATTCTCTGCTTTTGGCCGCCCGAAAGCTTAACGCCACGCTCACCGACATAAGTGTTATATCCGTCTTTAAGTTCGGTAATAAATTCGTGAGCGCCCGCTTTTTTAGCAGCTTCGACAACCTCATCCATAGTAGCACCGATCTTGCCGTAAGAAATGTTTTCATAAACCGTTCCAGAAAAGAGATACACATCCTGTTGGACTACTCCTATACTCTCTCTGAGCGATTTAAGTGTATATTTTTTAATATTTTTACCGTCAATCAAAATTTCGCCGCCTGTTACATCATAAAAACGCGGTATCAAGTTACAAAGAGTAGTTTTGCCGCCACCAGAAGGACCTACAAAAGCAATTTTTTCACCGCTTTTGATGTTTAAATTGAGGTGTGTGAAAATGCGATTATGGTCGTCAGGATATTCAAACGAAACATTCTTAAACTCGATATCTCCTTTAGGATTTACAAGCATCTTGGCATCAGGCTCATCAAATATTTCGATATCGGCATCCATTATCTGCAAGAAGCGTTCAATACCCGTAAGTCCTCTTTGGAACTGCTCGGAAAACTCAATTATGCGGCGCACAGTTGCGATAAAGGTTGTAACATACAAAAGATATGCCACTAGGTCGCCTGGGGTTATTTTACCCTTTATCATAAATAGACTTCCGATAATTACAACTGCGGCGTACATTATACCGTCAAACATTCTGGTAGTGGTAGAAAACGCGCCCATAAATTTGTAAGAAAGCTTTTTGATTGAGAAAAATTCCTTGTTATCTCTTTCAAATTTTGCTTGCTCAACATCCTCATTAGCAAAAGCTTTTACAACCTTTTGACCAAGCAGTGAATCCTCAATTCTCGCATTTAGCTCACCTATCATAACACGCTGTCTTCTGAAGGTTTCGCGCATTTTAGAGTTGAGTTTTTTGCAGATTAATATCATAATCGGAATAATGACAAATATTATAACAGTTAAAGGAATATTAATGTTCATCAGAATAATAAAGGATACTGCACCCTTTATACCCGCTATAAAAAATTCCTCGGGGCAATGGTGTGAAAACTCAGTAACATCAAACAAGTCGTTAGTAATTCTACCCATAATCTGACCGACCTTGGTGTTGTTAAAATATGTATTTGAGAGCTTGTGCAGATGTGCATAAGCATCTCTTCTCATATCGGTTTCAATCTTCGTTCCCATAACATGACCGATATATGCCATATAATAATACGCCGCGGCATCAATAATTCTAAGCAACAAATACAGCGCGCCGACTTTTAGTATGAAATCAACCGTTAGCGTTGATATATCGTTCATACCTGCATTAGTGATTTTTCGCATAATAAGCGGTAATACTATTTCGCAAATTGTGGTAAGCGAAGCGCAAAACAAATCAAAAATAACCGTTCCGATATATTTGCTATAATAAGGCATAAATCGCTTTATAAGCACGCTGGTTTTATAGCTTTTTTCAGTCTTTTTCATCTCGATCACCAGAATTTATTATATATTTTAAAATGGACAAAATCAATATTTTTATTTTTTTGAAAAAACTGATGACATATAATAATAGATATGTTATAATAATAAAGAATATATAATAATTGGGGTGAAATAGGCTTGAAACTACTCGCTATTGACGGTAACAGTATCATAAACCGCGCGTTTTACGGCATAAAATTGCTTACCACAAAGGACGGACAGTATACCAACGCTGTTTACGGTTTTATTAATATTCTTAACCGACTTAACGATATGGAAAAGCCTGATGGCGTCGCGGTTGCTTTTGACCTTAAAGCGCCAACCTTCAGACATAAAAAATATGCCGAATATAAAGCAGGCAGAAAAGGAATGCCCGATGAGCTTCGCAGTCAGATGCCCATTTTAAAGGAATGGCTGACCTTAGCAGGCTACACTTGTGTTGAATGTGAAGGCTACGAGGCAGATGATATTTTAGGCACCTTAGCCTTTGCCTGTGAACAGGACGAAAATGAGTGTGTCATTTCCACCGGTGACCGCGATTCACTGCAACTTATTTCTGATGAAACGCGTGTGCTTTTGGCTGCAACAAGAATGGGACAAGCCGAGATTTTAAACTACACAAAAGAAACTCTTTTTGAAAGATATGGTCTTACGCCCCCTGAAATGATAGAGCTCAAGAGTCTTATGGGTGACTCTTCGGATAATATTCCTGGCGTTGCGGGAGTTGGTGAGAAAACAGCTACCGACCTTATAACAAGATTTCACAACATTGATTATATTTACGAAAATCTTGATACACTTGACATTAAAGATGCCATACGCAAAAAGTTAGAAACGGGTAAAGAAAGTGCATTTTTAAGCCGAGAGCTTGGAACAATTTGCAGAACCGCTCCTATAGACTGCAATATCGAAAACTATCGCACAAAACCCGCAGACAAAGAAAAACTTGCAGAGTTGATGACAAGGCTTGAATTTTTTAAGCTTATGGA
>JAZNJT010000112.1:0-13238 GCA_045578145.1 Acutalibacteraceae bacterium | reverse complement strand
TTAAGCTACATAGCATTAATGTTATTCTTCTTTCCTGTAGGAATAATGTATGTGCATTTTGGTAATTTGATAGTTGTACTTGCTGCTTTGCTTATCGGCGGATGGCAAGGCGGACTAGCTGGGTCGATAGGAATGGGTTTTTACGATTTATTTAACGGACACGCAGATTCATCGCCTAAAACTTTTTTACTCAAGTTCCTAATAGGCCTGACCGTTGGTATAGTTTTCACTTTTTTAAATAACAGAAAAAAATATCCTTTATTTTGGTTATTTATTTCGGGTTTGTTAGCATTAATAATTGCAATAGCCTTAACAATTAACGGTATGGCAAATAAAAATAGTATTAATGGTGATATTTCAATTCTTATACCAATTTTTATTGTTATCGGAATTTTATGCATTATATTTTCATTACTCAAAAATAAATTCTCACAAAAAACCGCCTCAGCTATAGTTGGTGCATCTTGCGGAATGCTTGTTAATATAGTTGGGGAGACCCTTTGGAAAACCGTTCAATTCTGGCTTGCAGGTTCATCTTTCACAGCTGCATTTACAGGCGCTGTTTTAGCTCAGGGCTCAACGCTAATAAATGCTGGTATCGCAATTATTGGCGGTGTAGCATTATTTACTGTACTTGAAAAGCCCTTTTCTAAAATACTTAATAAATAGCAAAAAACGCCTATGTTTAAAAATATAGGCGTTTTTTAATGATGATGATGGTGGTGATAACCTGCATCTGTGATGTGTTCTATATGACAGCATTCTTCATAACATAGTTCATTCTCTCCTTCAAGTTCGAGGGTTGCATGAATTATACCGTGCTCTTTCAATTCCTCACGAATCTTTGATTTGATTTCTTGTGAATTAACATTTGATACAATATGCATTGTAGCATAGCTAGAATTACCATCCATACTCCAAACGTGAATATGATGAACATCAATAACACCGCTTATTTTTATAAGGTGTTCTTTAATTTCCTCAATATCAATTCCGTTAGGCGTTTTTTCAAGAAATAAATCTAATGCAGATTTTAAATTCTTGATAGCATTTATGAAGATGAATATTGCAACACCCACTGACATTATAGGGTCAATTAGTGCAAAATCGGTAAATCTCATAACAACCGCGCCAATTAACACTATTAGCCAACCAAGAACATCTTCAAGCATGTGGAGATTTACAGACTTTTGATTAAGCGAATCACCATCACGGGTAAAAAATGCCGCGCAAAAATTCACACAAACACCAACAACAGCAAAAATCACCATACTGTTATAATCAATTTGGGTAGGATTAATAACTCTGTCCACAGCATTAATAATTACCATAACAGAGCCAAGTAAAAGAATGAGTGTGGTAATCACACTGCCGATAACCGAATATCTTACATAGCCGTATGTATATCTTTCATCAGGCTGTTTTTTGCTTTTCTTTTCAAGAATAAATGATATACCGATACTTGCAGCATCTCCAATATCATGCACAGCATCAGACATAATAGCAACACTGCCGCTTATAATACCGCCAAAAAATTCAAAAAAGGAAAATACAAGATTTAAAATAAAAGCAATCAAAATATTTTTTTCAGTTTTCATATATCCTCCTAATCAAATGAAATAACCAAAGATATTTTTAATATCTTTGGTTATTATAATTCTTAATCTAACGGTTTCATTGTGGGGAACAAAATTACTTCCCTTATAGTATCAGAGTTTGTAAGAAGCATTACTGCTCTGTCAACTCCTATACCCATACCGCCTGTTGGTGGCATACCGTATTCCATAGCGGTGAGGAAATCCTCATCAAGCATTTCTGCCTCATCATCACCGCGGTCGCGAAGTTCAAGTTGTTTCATAAAGCGTTCGCGTTGAACAATTGGGTCATTGAGCTCTGAGTAGGCGTTTGCAAGCTCACTGTGACATACAAACAACTCAAATCTTTCTGTTAAACGCGGGTCTTCGGGAGATGCCTTTGTTAATGGAGAAACCTCAACAGGATACATTGTAATAAATGTAGGCTGAATAAGTTTTTCCTCTACCCTTTGGTCAAAGCAGGCATATAAAGCATTGCCCCAAGTTTTATCAGCAGTATCAGCAAGTTCAACACCGATAGAAGCGGCTGCAGCTACAGCCTCAGCATCATCAGTAATAGCGCCAAAGTCTACACCTGCATATTCCTTAACAGCATCAACCATCGTAAGCCTACGCCAACCTGGTGTAAGGTCGATTTTCTCGCCTAACCATTCAACTTCATAAGTACCAAGAATTTCTTTGGCGGCGCCTGAAATAATACCCTCTGCAATATCCATCATATCGTGGAAATCCGCATAAGCCTGATAAAGCTCAATACTTGTAAATTCAGGGTTATGCTTAGGGTCCATACCTTCGTTACGGAAAATTCTACCGATTTCGTATACCCTGTCCATACCGCCGACAATAAGACGCTTAAGCGGTAATTCTGTTGCTATACGCATATACATATCAAGATTAAGGGTGTTATGATGAGTTATGAAGGGACGTGCAGATGCACCTCCGGCTATTGTATTAAGTACAGGAGTTTCAACCTCTATATAACCCATATCATCAAGATATTTGCGCATAAACTTTATAAACTGAGAACGGATTACAAAATTGCGCTTAACATCAGGATTCATAATTAAATCAACATATCTCTGACGGAAACGCAAATCATTGTTTGTAAGACCGTGGAACTTTTCGGGAAGCGGAATTAAAGATTTTGAAAGAAGCTTAATTTTTGTAGCGTGAACAGAAATCTCACCTGTTTGTGTTTTGAAAACAAAACCCTCAACGCCCATTATATCGCCGATATCCCACTTTTTAAAAGCAGCATAAATATCCTCACCAACATCATCGCGACGAACATAAAGCTGAATATTGCCGCTATTATCCTTAAGACCTACAAAGCTTGCCTTACCCATAATTCTTCGTGCCATAATTCTGCCGGCAATACATACAGTTTTGCCCTCTGACTCTTCAAAATTAGCTTTAATGTTTGCTGAATCGTTATTAAAATCAAACTTAGTGATTAAGTAAGGGTTGTTACCTGCTTCTTTCATTGCAGTTAGCTTTTCACGTCTTAATCTTAAAATTTCATTAAGCTCCTGTTGTGTTTCAACGGGCTTTATATTATTTTCTGCCATTATTTTCACCACTATAAATTATTTTGAAATTTCTATGATTTTAAGCTTAAACTCGCCGCCGGGAGCCTCAACTATAACCTCATCACCAATTTTCTTGCCAAGCAAAGCTTTACCGACAGGTGATTCATCAGAAATTTTGCCTGAACGGGGATCAGCCTCTGTAGAACCAACAACACGGTATTCGCATTCATCACCGTATTCTTCGTCAAGTACCTTTACTTTAACACCGATTACTACACTTTTTGCTTTTCCTTTAACATCCTCAATTATTTCAACATTCTTGAGCATAGCTTCAATTTCAACTATTCTTGCTTCAATCTTAGCTTGCTCATTTTTAGCCTCATCATATTCGCTGTTTTCTGAAAGGTCGCCGTAACCTCTGGCTACCTTAATCTTTTCAGCAATATCTGCGCGACCGTTTGTTTTAAGATTTTCAAGTTCCTCTTGAAGCTTTTTAAGACCGTCATCTGTGATTTTGATTGTTTTAGCCATTAGTAAAATAACCTCTACCTTCTAATATTTAATACCGAAGTATTATTCCATATAAATTGTATTATATAATTTTTAATTTAATATGTCAAGATTATTAATTTAATTCTTGACAATTTATTATTCGGTAATATATTATATGTTTATAGTAACGAAATATTTTTAACATTTTCGTCAAGAAAGAAGGAAAAAAATGAATAAAAAGGTTTTTATTATCATAATTTCATCTATTTTAGCATTAGCTCTCGTAATAACAGGAGTGATTTTAATACTCAAATCATCTTTCTTTAGCAACAACTCTAATATCGGTTCTTCAAAAAACACGGTTATCTCTGTAGAATCTGTTTCGGGTAAAAAAGGTGAAACGGTTATTGTGCCTGTTTCAATCAAGGGTAACCCTGGATTTATGGCTATGCTTCTTGAAATGAAGTATGATGCCAAGGTGTTGAAATATAAAGGATACCAAAAAGGTGATTTTTTAACCAACTATGAGTTTAACGATGTTGACGGTACTTTAAGGTTTTTAACACTTGAAAATTCAGACGTTGATAAAAACGGTGTTTTGGTTAACATTGAATTTGAAATACTTGATACCAATACTAAAAAAACAGATATTAATTTTAATATTTCTAAAAATCAAGTGGCTAACCAAAATCAAGATTTTGTAACTACAGAATATAAAAACGGTATTGTGACCATTAAATAATCAAAATCCGCAACGAAAGTTGCGGATTTATTTTTTTACAGTATAATCATTAAAATTCGAAGAATACAGTTTTTCGCCGTTTGGTAATATCCACAACGCCTCTGTATTAGCTGTTTGCTCAATAAGTTCTCTACCATTTTCATAATCCATAGAAAACAAAGCTGTTGACAGCGCATCAGCTACAGCAGAACTTTTTGACAGAACAGATACCGAAGCAAAATACTTAGCTGGCATTAAGGTTTTACCATCAATTATATGATGATAGTTTTTACCGTCCACAACATAAAATCTTTGATAAGAACCGCTTGTCACAAGCGACATTCCGTCGAGTTCCAAATATTCTGCATAAGGTTTATCGTTATCATCGGTATTAGGATTTTCAATGCCTATCTTCCATTTTTTACCATCTTGACGTTTGCCGACTATACGTACATTACCGCCAACGTTCAACAAATACCCCTTGATGCCGTTTTCTTCCATAAACAATGCAGTTTGTTCTACCGCATAACCTTTAGCTATAGCACCTACATCTAGCGACATTTCGGCATCATTCAAAAACACAGTATTGTTAATTTCATCAATAACTAAATTTTCAATATTTGTATGCTCATTCGCCGTTTTGAGAATATCGAACGGAGGTAATTTTGCATTAATTGGATCGTTAATACCCTCCGTTCTGTATTGATGCCATATTTTTAAAACACTGCCCATTGCAATATTTACATGAGAGTTGGTTTTTAAATACATTTTTTTAGAAAATACAAGCATATCAATAATTTTCTTATCAACCTTTACAGGCTCTTTGGAATCATTAATAACAGACAAATTATTGATATTTTCGTATTTTATATAAATGTCATACAGCTTGTGGTATTCTTCAAGCTGTTTTTTTATTTTTTTGCAGTTTTGATTAAATATTTGTTTATCAGCTTCGTAACCTACAATGGTAGTAACTGTATCAAAATAATCAAACGAATAATCAGTGAATTTTTCGGTTTCATTTCTAAAACCACAACCGCAGAGAAGTAAAAATACTAAAATAACAGATATAATCTTTTTCATTTCTTACCTAAAAAATTAAGGGGTGTCAGTGACAACCCCTTAGCATCAAATTATTTTGCAGAAACAGCTACAGCCTTTACAATATCTGTAATTGCTATAGTGCAACCAGCGCTCTGAACATCGGCAACACCCTTACCATCTTCTGCAGCAAGCGCCGTAATTTCATCAGCCGTTTTGCCGACACAAAGAGTTTCTAAAGCATCAATCTGCTCATACCATTCTTTTTCAGCACCGCCGTATGCTTTCATACCATAGTTGTCACCCTGTTCTCTTTTAGAGGTAATTGCTTTAGTCTCATCAGTTGTTACACCTTTGGTATCAAAAGCAACAGAGAAAGTAACAGAATCAATAGCAGTAGCAACTATCTTTTTATCAGCATTGATAACAGTTGCGCTTATCGCAGTTTCAAAACCGTTAGCACCTGCCTTATCTGCTGTGGCATCCTTAGCACCTGATTGTGAAGAAACAACACCGAGTTTTAAGCTATCCTCTGCAGTAGAATCAGATTCTGAAGCATTTTCGCAAGCTTTAACAACAGCTTTAACAAATTCGTTAATCATAATGGTACAACCTGCATTAATAACCTCATCAGTACCCTTATCACCCTCTGCAACTAAAGCCTTTACCTCATCTGCAGTTTTACCTACAATCAAAGCCGTAAAAGCATCAACCTGCTCAAACCATTCTTTTTCAGCACCACCGTATGCTTTCATTCCGTAATTTTCGCCTGATTCATACTTTGTCTTGAAATCCTTAGCAGTTTCAGCTTTTCCATCAGAAGTAAAATTAACCTTGTTATCAGCAGTATCAATAACACATTTAACAATTTTACCATCCTTATCGAGTAAAACTGCCGCTACTGTAATAACACCCTCACCAAGACCTTTAGCATCAGCGGTAGCACTTTGGATTTTAGATGAATATGCATCGATACCTATACCAAATTTTAGTGTTTCCTTTTCGCCGCATCCCACTAAAGAAACAACTGAGAAAATCATTAATAATGCAAGAAATAAACTAATAATCTTTTTCATAATAACTCTCCTTAAATTTATTATACACTCATTATACAAAATCCAAATACCTTTGTCAATATATTAGCAAAGCCTAATCTTTTCAAATTTTTTAATAAGCAGTCCACCCAAAATTCCAATAAATACACCTGCAATTATACCGCTTAACAGCAAGGGTATCATATAAAAAGCAATCTCCTTTGTTTGCAAAATAATAATTGCAACAACAGTTTGTCCAATATTATGCGATACCGCACCCAAAACACTAACGCCGACAACCGAAAAAAGATTTAGCCTTTTAAGTATTGCCATAACGCTTATACTTAATACAGCACCTGCAAAACTGTAAATCAAAACCATAGTATTACCGAATAAAAGTGATACCATAAGTACTCGTAAAAGAGAAACTAAAGCGGCTTTTTTTACAGAGAACTTATAAAGTATAAATATTATTATGATATTAGGCAGTCCAATTTTAATACCCGGTACTGCAGACCAGATTGGCGGTAATAGCATTTCAATATAGGATAAAACCATACTTACCGCTGTTAATAGACCAAACAAAGTGATTTTTTTAATATTAGTTTTCATACTGCTCACTTTCAATTGAAATTACAACTTTGTGGGGCAAACAAACTATTGTTTCACCTATATTTTTAATTTTTAAATGGTGTTGACATATTTTATCGGGACAGTTAGAAAACTTAATATAAGCATAGTCGTTTTCAATAACAAGGAAATTAATTTGCTCATCATTCTCCCCTGTTTTAATTTCAAATTCTGTGTTTTTATTCAAATCAAAGCTTTTAATTACTTGTCCGTTTACAGAAACATTAACATAATCACCTTGCTTTGATGTGACGGTAAATACAATAAAACAAATAAGGGCTACAAGTAGTATTACCGCTATTAAAAGTAAATCATTTTTAAATTTACTCTTCATTTTAAACTATTTTCTCCAAAATTTTAATGCACTTGGTTGGACAGTTTTCTGCACAAAGACCGCAACCTGTACATTTAGAATAATCAATACTTGCAAGACTATCCTTAACAGTTATTGCTTTCTCAGGACAATTTAACTCACACTTTTTACAGCCGATACAGGAGTTGGTACATTTTTTACGGGCAACACCGCCCTTATCCTTGCTGTTGCAGGCTACTGCCACAATAGCAGTTTGAGGTATTATTTCAATAATACCTTTTGGACAAGTAGCAGCACAAAGACCGCAACCTGTACAAAGGTCACGCTTAATGCGAACAATTCCGTCCGTTACACAAATAGCTTTTGATGGGCAAACCACTGCACAGTCGCCGCAACCTAAACAACCGTAATTACAGGAATTAGGTCCTCCGTAAACTAAGCAAGAAGCCGCACAAGACGGAATACCATCATAAACATTACTTTTTGCTGTGGCCTCTGTAATACCATTGCAACGAACAAAGGCTATCTGTTCTATAACATCAACAAAATCTATACCCAAAATTTCAGATATATCTTTTGAAACCGCATCAGCACCAGGTATGCAAAGGTTAGTTTTTGCACTACCGTCAGAAATTGCCTTAGCATAATCATCACAACCCGCATATCCACAGGCACCGCAGTTTACACCCGGCAGACACTCGCGTATCTTTAAAACAGTTTCATCTTCTTTAACATATAGAAAATGAGAAGCCAAAGCCAAAAGAACACCTGATATTAAACCGACGGCTGTTACAACAGAGAAAGCAATTAAAACTTCTATTATCATATTTCTTTCTCCTTATGCAAACAAATTATCAACGATTCCTGCAAAACCGAAGAAAGCTAGCGAAACAAATGAAGCCGCAATTAAGGTTACAGGAAGTCCCTTAAAACTTTCAGGTATTTCACTCTCCTCAATTTTAGAGCGTATACCCGAAAACAAAACCATAGCTAGTAAAAAGCCCAATCCACAACCAAGAGAATTTACCAGTGATTCAACAAAGTTATAATTCTTTTCTGAAACGTTTTCTATTGTCACACCTAAAACCGCACAGTTTGTAGTAATAAGCGGCAAATAAACACCAAGGCTCTTGTGAAGTGACGGTAAAAATTTCTTTAGTGCCATTTCGATAAACTGCACTAAAGCAGCAATTACAAGTATAAATACGATAGTCTGCATATATCCAAGGCCTAATTTATCAAGAACTAAGGTCTGAATAGGCCATGTTACAGCAGTAGCAACCACCATTACAAATATTACAGATATACCCATACCTGTTGCTTGATTTAACTTTTTGGAAACACCTAAAAATGGGCATATCCCTAAAAACCTGCTTAAAACATAGTTATTCACAAGCACTGAGGACATTAAAATTATGATTAAACTTTTAAAAGCATCCATTTAATTCTCCTCCTTTGTAAATGTACATTCGTTTTTTCCACACATAGCAGCAGAAGGGCAACCCTCACAAGAAAAGCTTTTCTTATAAGGTGCTTTTCCGTGTGTCAGCTTATAAACAACAGCAATTAAAATTCCGTATACCATAAATCCACCCGGTGCTTTTGTGAAGATTTCAATTTTAAATTCAGAAATAAAGGGTAACTCAATACCTGCAAAAGAGCCGTTGCCGAGAATTTCTCTAACAGTAGCCATCGCAAGTAAAGCTAATGTAAAGCCAATACCCATACCTACACCATCAAGAACAGATTTGCCAACAGTATTTTTGCCAGCAAACATTTCTGCTCTGCCTAAAATAATACAGTTAACTGTAATCAGTGCAAGGTAAACACCCAACATTTCAAAAAGTTCGGGCAAAAAAGCATGAATAATCATTTGAACTATAGTTACAAATCCTGCAATAATTACAATATAGCAAGGAATTCTAACTGTATCGGGTATAAAACGGCGAAGAAGGGAAATTACCGCATTTGAGCATATTAAAACCGCTGTGGCGGCTAGTCCCATACCTAAAGCTCCAATAACTGTTGTACTAGTTGCTAAGGTAGGACAAGTGCCAAGAATCAGCACAAACACGGGATTTTCAAGAAGCAAGCCGCGAAGAAGAATTGACATATTACTATTTTTATTCATTTTCAAGCTTCTCCTTTCAAAATCTTTAGTGCTTCAAATACTTTAGATATACCGTTTTTATAACCGTCAGTGGTTATTGTAGCACCGCTTATTGCATCAATTTCTGTATAATTGTTTTCTGTTTTTCCGTTAAACTGTGAGTAGAAGGACTCTTCAGCACAGGCAGAGCCTATTTTATCGGTTTCTTTTTGCGAAACTGTTTCACAAGCAATAATTTTACCCTCACCCGTTACAGAAACATTTATATAAATGTATTCACCGCTTGCGGGATGCCATTCGTTACCGCCGTTAATACCGTAGCCTGCTGCTTTGATTTCAAACATAAAGTTGCCGCTTGAGGTTTTATACGCCTTTA
Organism: Acutalibacteraceae bacterium; assembly: GCA_045578145.1. Taxonomy (GTDB): domain Bacteria; phylum Bacillota; class Clostridia; order Oscillospirales; family Acutalibacteraceae; genus UBA737. Next base: position 3,397 of record JAZNJT010000112.1, on the reverse strand, counting down.
AAATATTAGTAGGTAAACTGTATTTTGAAATATCAATTTCTGTGATAGTGGCGCTAAGGTATTTTTGTGCCTGTGAAGTTACTATTGCTCTTGCATTTTCATCGGCATCTGAAACAACATTACCGAGAATATCAGTTGCAACAAAACTTTCCCCTGTTACAAAAACAAAACCTGTGCCATTATCTGCTTTATAAATTTTTGAAATATTCTCTAATTCTTCTGTCATAAACACAGGTGTGAAATTACCCTCTGCAGACGGTAAAGCCGCGCTTAAATTATCTGCTAAAATCTCTGCTTCATCTCTCAAATCAACCGAGCCCCCACCGATTATTACAAAAGCATTAAGCGCATCTTTTACAGCATTTCTATAAGCTAGGGTGGTTCTTGTAGCACCTGCAACAGTATCAACTGTATCAACACTGTCAAGTTTTACACCGTTTAGCTTTTCTCCATAGGTCTTCTCCTCACCTAAAGTTTCGCCGCTTGAAATACAGGTAGTACCGGTTACAGTGCCGTTTGCATCAACACCGCACATAATAACAAAATTCGAAGCGTAGCCCGTGGTAGTAAGCTTGAAAACATAACCGCCGTTTTCTTCGCTGTAAACCTCAGTAACGGTTTCAGGCAAGGTAAGACTTGAAAAATCATAAGCCTTGAAGCCACTGCCTTGAGGCATTACGATTGCTAAACCTTGATTAGCTGCTGACTCCTCCTGCTTTTTAATAATAGGAGCTGTAAAATAATTAGTAATGCCTAATAATACAGCAATAACCGCACAAATAACTGTTAAGGAAACTACACTTTTAATGTACTTTTGCATTTTTATTTCCTCCAAACAGTTTTCTTTGAGTTAATGACTCAATATATGGATTCAAAATATTCATCATAAGTATTCCAAAGGAAACTCCCTCGGGATAATTACCATAAAAACGAATTACAACTGTTATAAAGCCTGCTCCAACACCATATATAATTTTACCGAATGCAGTTGAAGGTGAAGTAACATAGTCGGTTGCCATAAAAAATGCACCAAGGAAAAGACCGCCCGATAAAATCCACAATAAAGCTGAAGTGAAGCTAAATCCGTCCAAAAGAAAACTTAAAATAAATACAGATCCGATAAACGACACCGGAATATGCCATGTAATTACCTTTTTAACCAAAAGGTAAACACCGCCGATAAGTAAAGCCAATGCACTTGTTTCACCAATTGCACCGCCTATGTTACCGATAAATGTATCAAGAAGTGACGGCAATTTACCCTCTGCTAAATCTACCAAAGGTGTAGCAGTAGAAACAGAATCTAACGGAAATGCGGCTTTTGCCATACTACCAAAAGCAATTAACATAAATACTCTGGCAGTAATAGCCGGATTTACAACATTACACCCAATTCCGCCAAATATACATTTAACAATAATAATAGCAAAAACAGAACCAACAACCGCCTGCCAAACAGGTAAATTTGCAGGAACATTAAGACCTAAAAGAAGACCTGTTACAATTGCGCTAAGATCACATATTGTTTGCTCCTTATTAACAATGCGATTGAAGATTAATTCACACAAAACACATGTCAAAACGCAAACACCCACAAGTAAAATCGCCGAAAAACCAAAAAATATAACACCTGCAACAAATGCTGGAATTAATGCTATGATAACATCAAACATAATACTCTTGGTTGTAATATTACTGTGAAAATGAGGCGAAGAAGAAATATGAAGTTTATTTTCCATTATTTTTTCCCTCCTTATCTCTAAAGGCACGAATTGCTGCCTTTGCGAGTCTGTTATTTTGAACAATAGGACGTTTCGCAGGGCAAACAAACGAACAGCAACCACATTCCATACAAAGCTCTGTTCCTGCTTTAATAAGTCCATTGATATCATCATTCTTGCGCGCTTTTGCTATAACGGTTGGATTAATACCAAAAGGACAATTATTAGCACAAGCACCGCATTTAATACAAGCTGTGGTTTTAGGCTCTTTAGCCTCAACAGCATCGAACGCCAAAATAGCATTAGTGTTTTTAAGCACTGGGGCTGACATATCAGGCACTGTAATACCCATCATAGGACCGCCGTAAAGCACCTTTTGGGGCTGAGCTTTAAATCCGCCGCAAAACTCAAATACTTCACCGACACTTACACCGATAGGAACAATAACATTTTGTGGATTTTTAACTGCACTTCCGTCTACAGTAATGCATTTTTCAGTAAGCGGTGTACCGTCTTTTAAATATTTGCCCAACGTTGCAATAGTTGTGCTATTACATACCACAACACCAACATCTATAGGTAACTTGCCCATAGGGACTACCCTACCTGTTGTATGATATATAAGCACCTTTTCACCGCCCTGTGGATAAATAGAAGGCAGTTCTTTAATTTGAATATTTTTACCATTTGCAATTTCTTTCATTTTAGCAATTGCCTCAGGCTTATTATTTTCAATGCCTATAACAACGCTGTCAATATCAAAATATTTAGTTAAAATTTCTATTGCAAAAGCAATGTCATCAGATTTTTCCCGCATAATAACAGAGTCACTTGTAATATACGGTTCACACTCAGCACCGTTTATTACTAAGGCATCAATTTTTTTATCAGTTGCAAATTTGACAAATGTCGGGAATCCTGCGCCACCAAGACCAACTATACCGCTGTTTTTTATCGCCTCAATTAAGCTTTCGCGGTCAGTAACGGATGGTGTTGTTATATTGGTAGCTAAAGTTGCCTCCCCGTCTGATTCAATAGTCACTGCAGGACAGCTTTTACCGTTTGAAAGAAGTATATCCTCAACCGAAACAACAGTACCTGAAATACTTGAATATATTGGGGAACTAACAAAGGACTTGCATTCACCAATTAGTGTTCCAACGCAAACCTTATCACCTTTATTTACTGTTGGTGTACAAGGAGTTCCAATGTGCATCGACATCGGAATTGTAACCCTTGCAGGAGTGTTCATTCTTACAGGTGTCATATTAGATGTATTCTTTTTATGAGGTACCTTTACCCCTTTAAGAAAAAAAGACATTAAATCTCACCATTCCTTAATTATTTTGAGGCACAAACCCCACCAAAATAATATTATATATTAATTTTCGCTTCAAGTCAACTAAATGCACAAAATAACAAAGCAAGCATTAATTTGTTATTTTTTTGACAAATCGTGGTAAAGTTACAACTATAATTTCATCGCTTCTTTACCATCTTTAAAATGTAAGAGTCACAATATTTGTACATCAGAGCAAACAACTTCATTTTTTAGTGTTTACTAAAAATCCGGTCATATTTAATGAATAATACAAACAAAAATCCGTCCTCTTTCGAGAACGGATTTTTGTTTGGCACCCCCTGCGCGAATCGAACGCACAACTGACCCTTAGGAG
>JAZNJT010000111.1:0-20518 GCA_045578145.1 Acutalibacteraceae bacterium | reverse complement strand
CCGTTAGTAATAATATATTCGTATTCAATATTAAGCATAGTTGAAAGCTTATAAGCACCGAAAAGTATACCAAAAATAAATATAAAAGAAAATGTGCTTATTATAGGTATTTTGACAAATAGAAGAATTAAGCAAAGTAATATAGCTAAAAACCAAATTCCTATAAAGCTAAGTATTTCTTTACCGCCTTTTTTAATAGAAGTAATTTGTTCAAAAAAAGTATCCATATCATATCTCCTTTTGAAGATTAATAAAATATATATGATATTATACAACAAAATGTACAGCACTTGCAATATAAATTATTTTGTTATATAATAAATTTATAATCTTTTCAAATATCGGGGTGTAACGGTGACAATTAAAAATGGTTATGAACTGCAAAATATATCGGGGCAGTGGATAATAACATATAACGGTAAGCCAACAGGCGCACAGCTTAATTCTATTGTTCTTTCAGATACGGCAGTTTTTTTGTGGAATTTATTAAAGGAAAAGGAAGTTACAAAAACTGAAATGTTAGATGCACTTATAAGTGAGTTTGATATTTCAACTGTTTTAGCTCTTGGTAACATTGATGTTTTTGTACGCACATTAAGAGAAAATGATATCATTGAAGAATAAAACAAATAACAAACAAACTTTAGGTTGGATTATTGGATCTGCTAAAAGATATATATTTGCTGTAGTTATACTTGCAGTTTTGGCGGCAGGCATATCGCTTTCTGCGGTGGCTTTGGCACTGGTTTCTAAAAATGTTCTTGATATTGCAACAGGAAATTCACAGGGGCATTTTTTGCGAAGCGGATTACTGCTTTTTGCAATAGTTGTTTTCCAAATTGTTGCCAGCGGTATTAATTCTATTCTTAAAGTAATTGTTAACTCGAAACTTATAATTACTTTACGCAATAGGCTTTTTTCAAAAGTAAGTCAAAGAAAGTATTCTGAGATTTTTAATTATCATTCGGGCGATTTGCTTAACAGACTTACTTCTGACATTGATATAGTAGTTACAGGTTGTGTTAATATAATACCGAGTGTGGTTTCTATGGTGGCAAAGATAGCGGGAGGAATTTCTGCACTTCTAATATTGGATAAAAGAATAGCTATTCTAATATTAGTATTCGGTATTACTGTGCCTGCGATTGGCAGAGTGCTCAACAGGAAATTTAAAGTTTTGCATAAACAATGTCAGGAATCAGAGGGTAAAACCCGCTCTTTTTTACAGGAATGCTTTGAAAATATTATAGTACTTAAAATTTTTTCCAGTGAGGCCTCCTTTCTTAAAAAACTTAACGAATATATGAAACGAAATTATGCTTTGAAGATGAAAAGGGCAGGTATTTCTACTGCCACTCATCTTAGTTTATACGCGTTTTTCACAGCAGGTTATTATGTGGTATTGCTGTGGGGAGCAAGCTCTATTTCCAAAGGCGCAATAACCTTTGGTACTCTTAATGCATTTTTACAGTTGGTACAGCAGTTGAGAGCTCCTATGCAGAACGTATCTGGTATAATGCCGCAGTATTATTCAATGTTAGCTTCCGCCGAAAGACTTATAGAGCTTGAGAACGGTGAGATTGACAAAGAACTTGATAAAGAAAAAATAGCTGATGTTAAGAAAAATTTCAAGAGCATTGAATTCAAAAATATAGATTTTGCTTACAAGGATGAAGCAATTCTTAATAACTGTACATTCACAGCCCAGAGCGGAAAAATCACTGCTCTTACAGGTGAATCGGGAAGCGGAAAGAGTACGGTTTTAAAGCTTATTTTAGGACTTTACGAGGCACAAAGAGGCAGTATAACTGTGAATGGAAATATTCCGCTTGATACTTCACTTAGAGGAATTTTTGCCTATGTTCCGCAAGGCAATATGATTTTATCAGGTACTGTCAGAGAAAATATAACGCTTTGCGATGAAAAAATCAGCGAAGAGGAGCTGGTAAAAGCATCTAAGGCGGCTTGTATTTATGATATTATTGCTGAACTGCCTGATGGTTTTGACACTGTACTTACAGAACGCGGTGGCGGTCTTTCAGAGGGTCAGATACAGCGAATATCTATAGCCCGCGCATTGCTTACAGATGCACCTGTTTTACTTCTTGATGAGGCAACCTCTGCATTAGATGAGGAAACCGAAACCAAGCTTTTAAACAACATTAAGGCTATGAACGAAAAGACAGTGCTGTTTATTACACACAGAAATACAAGTCTTAAGGTTTGTGATAAGATAATTCACGTTGAAGATAAGGTTTTTAAAACGATAAAGGAATAAAATAATTTTTTTGCGATACAGTCATTTCGGCTGTATCGCTTTTTTTATGTCGGTGAATGGCTATTTGGTGGGTAGTATTCTTTTATCGCCGGGAGGGAAAAGGCTATGAAAGAGAATGATAAGCTTCTTTATAAAACAATGAAAACGCTTCTAAATGAAAAGCTGTCAGAGGCAGAAGTTGAGTCACTTAAGGCTGAGGGATTTACAGTTAAAAATCCAACAAGAAAGACTGCAATAATGGTAGCACTTTATAAAAAAGCGTCTTCGGGTGATCTTTCGGCTATAAAGGAGCTTCGTTCGATTGTTAGCGAAAAAAATGATGACAAGCTGCAGGGCAGCAAGGCGGTGGTGATTATTGACGACATCTCAACTTAAGATGTCGCAAATAGTAGGCGGAGGATACGATGAATTCTGGAATTGCAAAAAGCGTTACAGAGTGTTAAAAGGGGGAAAGGGCTCTAAAAAATCTGCTACTACAGCCCTTAATTTTATTTTCAGGCTTATGAAAGAAAAAAAGAGCAATCTTTTAGTTGTAAGACAGGTTATGAATACCCATAGGGACAGCACCTTTGCTCAGCTTAAATGGGCTCAAGAAAAACTTGGTGTGGCTTCACTTTGGAATAATACACTGTCGCCTCTTGAAATGGTTTATAAGCCCACAGGGCAGAGAATTATTTTCAGAGGTTTTGATGATGTTCTCAAGTTAGCATCTACAACCGTTTCTTACGGCTATCTTAATTATGTCTGGATAGAAGAGGCTTTTGAGATTTCTAATGAAGCAGATTTTGATAAACTTGACCTTTCTATGCCACGAGGTAAAATTCCGCCGCCGCTTTACAAGCAAACTACTATTACCTTTAACCCTTGGAGTGAGGGACACTGGCTTAAAAAGCGTTTTTTTGATAATAAATCTTCTTTTGTTGCAACCTTTTCCACAAACTACCTTGTAAATGAATTTCTTGATGATACCGACCGTCTTGTGTTCGAGCGTATGAAAAAGAATAATCCGCGAAAATACGAGGTTGCAGGACTCGGAAACTGGGGTGTTTCTGAAGGACTTGTTTTTGAAAATTGGCAAGTGGGGAAAACAAATATATCTGAGGATGAAGACTACAAATGGAAAAGCTTTTTCGGTCTTGATTACGGATATACCAATGACCCTACAGCCTTTATAGCATTTAAGGCTAATCCCATTGACAAGCAAATTTACATATTTTGTGAGTTTTACCAGAAACGGATGCTCAACTGTGATATAGCAGAAAAAATCAAAGCCCTTGGTTTTTCAAAGGAAAGAATAAGGGCAGACAGCGCAGAGCCCAAGTCTAACGAAGATTTGAGAAGACTTGGGATTTTAAGAATAATGCCGTCGGTAAAGGGACGTGACAGCATTTTAAATGGAATAGCCGCGATAAGTGAATATAGTATTACGGTGGATAAGTCCTGTGTGAATATGATAAGAGAACTTTCTACCTATGTGTATGACGACCGAGTAAATGACAGAGGACAGAAGTTGCCAAAGGATAGCGATAATCATCTTTGTGATGCACTGAGATACGCATTTGAAGATGTAAAGTTTTTCAGACCTTTAAAACCACAGGAAAATGTAAAGAAAAAATCAGAAATTGATGCCAAGGATTTAAACGGAGCGTGGAATATATGATAGTTATTTTAATTGCACTTTTAAGTTTTATTGTTGGCTTTTGGTGCGGAATTGTAAAGGAAACACCTGTAAGAGCAAGAAATAGAATGAGATTTGAATTGCAAGAGGATTTAAAGCGTGAATATGAAAATTTTTTAAGCTATGATGGTACAGAACAAAATTAAAGGAGAGGCTTATGACCGAAAAGGATATCAAAAACTGGACTGCTGAACCAAAAGCAGAGGATACGGCAACTTCGGAAACCATACCGCAGAATAATGAAATAACCGTGCCTGTAAAGTTTAACAAACAGGTTAAAAATCTGACTTTGGGCGAAGCTTCTTTGCTTGCACAAAAGGGAATGAAATTTGATTTAATTAAGGATGATTTTGAAACACTAAAAAAATTAGCTGCAAAATCAGATAAAAGCGTTCCCCAATATTTGCAGGCTTTAAAACAAAGGGAAGAAGAAAAGAAAAGGGCTGAGCTTTTAGAAAAGTGCTCAGGTGATAACGATTTGGTGGAAAAAATCATTGCGCTTGAGGAAAATAAAGATTTACCCTTTGACACAATTTTAGAAATAAAGCAATTTTTCCCTAAAATTCAAAATGAAGACGCTTTACCGCAAGAGGTTGTGGAAAGCGCAAAACTTAAAGGTACACTTTTGCTTGACGAATATTTACGTTATTTATTAGCGCAAAAAAAGCGACAGGAAAAAAGTATTAAGTCTCAGGAGAAAGCGGCAAGTTTTAGTATTGGCTCACAGCAAAGCCAACGAAGTTCGATTTCACCTGAAGGCGAAGAGTTCATAAAAGGACTTTGGAATTAAATTTTATTAGGAGAATATTTATGTCTATTAATTCTATTGAAAATGTAACAAGATACTCAAACGAACTTGATAAAATGTTTGAACAGAAAAGCGCAGTAGGTTTTTTTGCAGATAACGCACTTGCAACCAAATTTGTTGGAGCAAAAACCGTAATTATCCCAGATATTGAATTTGAGGGACTTTCTGATTACGACCGTGATGCAGGATTTACAAGAGGCGCTATCAATGTTTCTAACACCTCTTACACTATGAAGATGGACCGCGCACGTTCTTTGCAGATTGACCGTGAGGATATGGATGAAACGGGCGTGGCAAATCTTGCAGGCAAGATTTTAGGAGAATATGTACGCACAAAGGTTGTTCCAGAGTGTGATGCTTATGTGCTTTCTAAGCTTTCATCTCTTGCAGTATCACGTTCAAACACAATAAAAGGTGATACAAATAAGCCTTTTGAGGCGCTTTGCAACCTTATAAATGAGGTTCAGGCGGTTGTTGGTTATGATGAAGAACTTGTGGCTTTTATCGACAGCTATATGTTTGCCGCACTTCAGAATTCAAGCGAAATTTCTAAAATGATTACCGTTTCTGAATTTAAGCAAGGGGAGGTTAACCTAAAGGTTAAGAGCCTTAACGGTGTAGCCCTCATTCCTGTAGTGGCTGAAAGAATGAAAACAGCATATACTTTTGAAAGCGGTACACAGGGTGGCTTTAAGCCTGCAAATGACTGTGCAGAAACCTATATGTTGGTTTGTCCAAAATCGGGAGCACATTTAGTAAAGAAAACTGAAAATATGCGAATCTTTACACCTGAGCAGAATATTGATGCAGATGCTTATAAATTTGACTACAGAATTTATTATGACGTATTTGTAAAGAAGAGCGGTCTAGATGCTGTATGGGCTTGGGTTTCTCCTGAAATTAATGTAACAGATGTTTCTGAGGATATTACAGTAACTGCCGGCAATATAACAGAAGAACTTTCTGTAACAGCAGACTCAGAAGGAGCGCTCACTTATCAGTGGTATGCCTGTGACAGCAAAACCAAGAGCGGTGCAGTAAAGTTAGCAGGAGCCACTTCAGCTACTTATGAATTAGATGAGGAACTGGCAGAGGGTGAATATTACTACTTTGTAAGAATCTTCGCTGACGGTCTTGCTTCTACAGACAGTGCAATTATAAAAGTAACCGTAGCCTAATTTTGAATAAACAAAACCCGCCCGCAAACGAGCGGGTTTTGTGGAATGAAAGGAAGATTTTAAAATGTTTCTTAATCCCAAAGAAATTTTAAAAGAATATCAAAAGGGCAGTGATTTTAAAGCAGCACTCGGCACAAAGGGTATATATGAGCAAACCAAAATTAATGAAAGATTTTTTATCGGCGACCAATGGTATGGTGCTAAGTGCGGAAATGACAGACCGCTTGTAAGACACAATATAATTAAAAGAATAGGTAACTATAAAATGTCGCAGATATTAGGCAGTCCTATATCGGTTAATTATTCGGCAGACGGTGTGCCTACAGAAAGCTTTGACACTATTTCCTTTGAAATTTTGGGTGATACACCTACTAACAGTGAAATAAATTTCATAATGTCTGCTTTTGACAGTTATTATAAAACGACTTCTGAAAGGGTTAAACTTACCGACCTTAATGAGCGAATTCTTAGAAAGGCTTATATTTCTGGAAGCGCTGTGCTTTATACCTACTGGGATTCTACCATTCCTACAGGTCTTTATTCCGATAAGGATAAAAAGGTTAAATTAAACGGTGATATATCCTGTGAGGTGCTAGATATTGAGGATATAGTTTTTGGCGACCCGTTTTGCGAGGAATTACAGAAACAACCCTTTATAATTATTGCAAGCAATCAGAATGTTGATGCTGTAATCAGAGAGGCAAGGCTTCACGGCGCTGATATTTCGTGTCTTAGCGCTATAAACGATAGCGCAATAGATTCAAAAATTAAAGTATATACAAAGCTTTACAAGGAATATAAACAAGGCGGAGATTATACAATTAAATGTATAAAGGTTACAGAGAATGCAGTTGTAAGAGAAGCATTTGACACTAATTTGAGATTATATCCTTTGGCTATCTTTACTTGGGACAGAAAAAATAATCTTATTTATGGCGAAAGTGAGATAACCTATTTAATACCTAACCAGATTGCAATAAACCGAATGATTACTGCAAATGTTTGGTCGGGTATGACTACAGGTATGCCCATAATGTTAGTAAACGGAGATACTGTTACTGATAAAATAACAAATGAACCTGGACAGATTATAAAGGTATACGGTAATAATGAAGATGTTGAGGGCGCGGTTAAATATGTTACACCGCAATCGTTTGCAGAGGAATTTGATAAAAGCATTAATTCGCTTATAGAAAACACACTTACTCAAAGCGGTGCTAACGAGGTGGCACTTGGTGACAGTAAGGCGGATAATGCCACTGCGCTTGCGGCTATGCGCGATGCAGCGCTTATGCCTTTGCAAATAATTAAAAATAAATTTTATACCTTTACAGAGGATGTGGCTCGTATATGGGCAGATTTTTGGATTACACATTATGGTAGCAGATATTTGAAGGCAAAGGATAAAAACGGCACGCGTTATATTTCTTTTGATGCAGACCGTTATAAAGAACTTGTGATTAATACAAGGGTAGATGTAATTAATACTGCTGTTTATAATGAGCGCGAAATTACACAAATGCTTATAACCCTTTTTGAAAAAGGAATCATCGATAAAACACAATTACTCACAAGGTTACCTGATGGTATTGTGCCTAATCTCAAAGGTATTTTAGCAGACTGTGAGGAGGAAAAAAATGAGCGGATATGAAATTTTTAAACACGCTGTTTTAAGGCTCGGTTTTCAGGATTATGAAAACAGACTTTCTTCGGGTGCTTTAGAATTTTTAAATCAAATTTGCCTTGATTTAAAAATTCACACTGTTAAAAGTTTAAGTGAAGAAATAGAAGTTTCAGATGATTTGTGCGAGGCACTATGTTGCGGAGTTGCAATGCTACTCTCTTTTAGTGAGGGTGACAGCGAGAAAAATAAACTTTATTGCGACCTTTACAACGCAAAAAGAGCATCGGTTTTATCAAAGGTTTGCTTTGTGGAGGATACTTTACCTAAAATGAGCGGGGGATTCTGATGAAATACGTTAATTTGAAGCAGAAAAATCGTGAAATTCTGCATATTCAAGCTCCAAATAAGGGTATGAATCTTGTAAAGCCTACAGTACACTTGGAAGACGGAGAAATAGGTTTTTCAAAAAACGTTGTATTTGACAGCGGTATTTTAAAAACACGAAACGGTATAAATGCACAAAGCATTTTAGATACAAGTATTATTCCAGGTGATTCGGAATTTGAATATTTTTCAACCGATACAAAAGTTTTATATAACGGTGAGGTTAAACGTATTGTGGTAGCGGGCGCAGCCTATGCTTATTCGCATTATTTTATGTTGGTTTATCTTGTTGGCTCGAAGGGTGATGCTACAAGCTTAGGTTATATGCATTTTTCAAGAACAAGCGACGATTCGTTTTTTGTGCCCCAAAATGTTATTTTTTATCAAGGTGAATGTCAGGCAGGCGGTGGACTCTTTGCTTTTGTGACAACGGTAAATTGCGAAAACGAGCAAATGGTGGATTATGCTGTATTTGAAATAGATGACGACTGGACTATGTGGGAGAGAGCTTACAGCTATTACACTCCTGTGGTTTATATTAATGGCAGAGGAAATTCTTATGAAGAAGCGCGCGCTGATAATCAGGTATCCTCATTAAAACCTACGGCACTCGAAGCTCCTAATATGCTTTATAACAGGTTTTATGCTTACTATACGTCTGACGGTTATTCCTCATCTTTCAGACTTCCTTATACACAAATATTAAACAATGCCGTTACCTGCAGAATTAACCGAAGCGCAACCGAATATACAGAATGGTGGATAAGTTCCGATAATACAAGCGCTACACAGAATTTTTTGGGTCAATCAGTTACATTTCATATTGACAGAAATACAGGTGTATTTTATTTTACATCTTCTGGTGGAAATTATTCAGTACCTATATCTACATCATATCGCGAGAATAACATTAGAATAGCGGCATCAAAGGAATTTAATAATAGTTATAACGCTGTAGTTTCCTGTACTTGCTGTGCGAATATAGGCTCAAAAATTATTTTTACGGGCGGTAAAGAAAATAATAGGCTTTATTACACGACCTACCAAAACCCGCTTTATTTTCCAATGCCCCAAGATAATGAAATAGGCTCGCCTGATAAAAAGGTTACAGCGGTTTACGAATATAATGATGGAATTTATGCTTTTAAGGATAATGAAATTTTTTCTGTTAAAATCACAGGGGGAGATGCAATTAATTCTACGGCTCTTCTTGCAGATGACGGAAAAACATTTTATGAAAAATTAAACTTTAAAATTGATTGTATTAATGATAAAATAGGAAATATAACAAAAAATACAGTTTCTTATATTAATGGCAAACTTATTTGGCAAGAAAAAAATGCAAATATATATATATCGGTTTCAAACGGTAAAACAAAATGTATTTCGAACGCAATAAAGCCTATTTTCGAAAAAATAGAATTTGATGATACCAGTGTTGCAGTAGCATTCGGAGAAAAATATTATCTTTGCTGTAAAAACAGTGTTTTGGTTTTTGATTTGAGCCAAGGCACAGAAAATATAAGTAGGTATTATTGGGAATTACCGTCAGAGCTTAAAATTTGCGGTATAATGGATATTAACGGTAATTTGGTGTTATTGTGCAGTGATTTGGAAAACAGTGTTGGTTATACAGGTTTGTTTTCTGGGTCATCTGATAAAATTATTTCAAATAAAACAGAAAAGTTTATAAAGAAAATACCTAGTTTTGTAAAATTTAAGGGGTATTTTCTTGGGGATAACAGCGCCAAGAAAAATATTTATACAGTCTTTTTACGCCTTTCCCTGCAAGGCAAAACCAAAATCAAAATAGGTCAGGAATCACATTTTGAGGAATATACACTCAGAAAAAAAGGTTTTTCCTTTAACGGTCAGGATGTAATAAAGCTGCTTCCGGGTCTTAACGGCGTGGATTTAGCAGAAATAACACTCGACTCTGAGGATGTTATAGCTTTTTCTTCGGCGGAAATTCACTTTAGGAAAACAGGAATTTAGGAGTTTATAATGAAAAAGGTTTTAATAGTTTTTTTGATCTGTATTATTTTTTTATCGGGTTGCAACGGGGATTTTTCGAATAAAAAAACTTCTGGTAAAGCTACAAGCGGAGTATGGCTAAGCTATAATGAAATAGGAGAAATGTTAAGTTCTCCTCACGGTCTTAAAACTGAGCTTGAAAATGTGGTTTCAAACTGTAATAAGCTTGGCATAGATAATATTTACATACATGTGCGCTCGCATGGTGATTCACTTTTTAATTCGAAATATTTCCCTGTTAACGATAAATCCCAAATATATGACTACGATGTTTTTGAGTATATGATAACCGAATTTCACAACAACAATATTAAGGTACACGCTTGGATTAATCCTTACAGAGTAAGAACTACCGATTCTGATATAAATAATTTAAACCCTGAAAGCCCTGCATATAAATGGCTTACAGATAATGATACTGAGAATGACAGAAATGTCTGTCTTTTAGACGGAATATATCTTAATCCTGCTTCAGATGAAGTGCAGGCACTCATAATAAACGGCATCAGGGAAATAATTGATAATTACAGTATAGACGGTATAGCATTTGATGATTATTTTTATCCCACAACTAATATAGAGTTTGACAAGCTGAGCTATGAGGAATATAAATCTACTGCTAAAAAAGCTCTATGTCTTGATGATTGGAGAAGAACCAACGTAAATTCTCTTATAAGCGGATGCTATAATGCTATTAAAGCAAAGGACGAAAGTATAGTGTTCACAGTAAGTCCTAGTCATTCTATAGAAAAAAACTTTAATGAGCTTTATGCAGATTCTAAGTTTTGGGTTAAAAACGGTATTGTAGATGTGATTATGCCACAGTTGTATTTTGGCTTCTTATATCCGCAAAAAGAATATAGATTTGATAATCTGCTTAAAGACTGGAAAAAGCTTTCAAATGAAAATAAAAATGTGAAGCTTATTGTGAGCTTGCCTGTATATAAAATCGGAACAGAGGCAGAGGCTGATTTTATAGAGTGGAGTTCTAACGATGACATAATAGCCCGACAGGTAGATGTTTGTTATAATGATAGCAGTGTTGATGGGTATGTATTTTTTTCATATTCATCTCTTTTCTCAGAAGCCGAGCTTAATGAAAAACAAAGGGATAATTTAATACAAACCATTAAAAGTGCGGAGGATAATAATGGATAGCACTGTAATAGTTGCTATTATTTCCTTTGCAGGAACATTTATCGGAACAGCGGGCGGTATAATAGCTTCGGGTAAGCTTACTCAGTACAGATTAGAACAGCTAGAGAAAAAGGTTGATGTTCATACCAATGCTACCGCAAAAATTCCTATTTTAGAAGAAAAAATCAATAATATTAAGGCAAGGGTTCGAAATCTCGAAAAGGAAACCTGTGTTTCACACGGATATTTTGACGGATGCCAATAAAAAAACTGCTCAGATCTTCTGAGCAGTTTTTAGTTTATTCTATTGATATATTTTTCTTTTTATTGCAGTAAACAATTAATTCTTTAAGCAGTGAATAGATTACCGCACCTGTTGGCACACCTATAAGAGCTCCTAAAACTCCACCGATGTTACCGCCCACCATAACCGAGCTTACCACAATTACACCCGGAAGTCCAACAGCCTTTCCTACAACCTTTGGATAGATAAGATTACCCTCAACCTGTTGCAGAATAAGGAAAAATACTATAAACAGTATAGCTTTTAGGGGACTTGTTATAACGATAAGTAAAAAACCTATAACCGCGCCAACGGTAGGTCCGATTATCGGAACCAAAGAGGTGATGCATACCAAAACCGAAATGATAAGTGGGTTTGGTATATTAAATATACTCATTCCTATAAAGCAAAGTGTACCGAGTATCAAAGCTTCTAACAACTGTCCGCCGATAAAACGAGAGAACGAGTCAGAAGTTTTATAGGCAATGTGATAGATAACGCTGGTTATATCTTCATGTAGAAAGGCATTAAGCATACGTTTAATGAAACTTCCGATTTTTTCTTTTTGAGCTAAAACATAAACCGAAATTACAATACTGAAAATAGTGTCAAAAACACCTGTGAAAACCGAAGCGGTGATATTAACAGCATCACCGAAAATTTTGGTTGAAGAGCCTTGCAACCAATCCGTAAGCATTTTTGCTGTTGCTGACCAATTGATTTTAATTTCTGGTAAATCGGGCTGACTGATATTAAATTTCTGAAGTAAGTTTTCTATCCATTCCTGTGCCCTGACTACAAGAGCGGGAAGCCTTTCTGCAAGGTAGGTTATAGTTTCAATAATATCAGGTATGATAACTAAGATAACGGTGCTTAGTATCCCTAAGGCTATTAAATAGGTAAGTATAAGGCAAAGAGGTCTTTTAAGCTTTGTTATAAATTTTTTACGGCTGTTATCCATAAATTTAAATATCTTGGTTTCAAGAGGTACTAAAAGTACATTTAGCACAAACGCGATGCAAAGAGCAGTTATTATAGGACTGAAAAAGGAAAAAAATTTAGTAATAAAACCCCATACGCCCGTAATATTTCCAATAGAAAAGAAAATTACCGCCGAAATAAAAACTATTAAAATTATTTTCTTTATATTTTTAGAATTAAGCTCCATAAGACTCACCTGTAAATAAAAAAATATAGGCACACTTTGTTTGTATGCCTATATTATATATTACTTTTTCAATTTAGTAAACAAAAATTTGTTAATTTTTCTTTGAAAATACTTTGTTTAGAATGAGGGTTATAAGAATTATTACGCCTATAACGATAAAAATGCTTACCATTCCAACGAAAAGATAGCCTGTATTTTCAATAAATGCCATTGGATTAAAATTCATAATTATTCACCTTTATCCGAAGAAGTTTAAGATTAGTCCGCCAGCTATAACAGAAGCTATTTGTCCCGAAACATTAACTCCGATAGAGTGCATAAGCAAGAAGTTCTGGGGGTCTTCCTTAAGTCCCATTTTATGCACAACACGGCCTGACATAGGGAAAGCAGATATGCCTGCGGCACCAATCATTGGGTTTATTTTCTTATCTTTTTTAAGGAATATATTTATAAGCTTCGCAAAAAGCACACCGCCTGCTGTGTCAAAGATAAATGCGAAAAGACCAAGACCTAAAATAAGAAGGGTTTCGGGTTTTAAGAATTTATCTGCTTGCATTTGGCAGGCAATAGTAATACCGAGAAAGATTGTAATAAGGTTTGCAAGCACATTCTGAGCAGTTTCAGAAAGTGAATTAAGAACACCACATTCCCTAATAAGATTACCGAACATAAGGAAGCCTATAAGTGAAACCGATTCGGGAGCCACAATACCTGCAATAAC
Organism: Acutalibacteraceae bacterium; assembly: GCA_045578145.1. GTDB lineage: Bacteria > Bacillota > Clostridia > Oscillospirales > Acutalibacteraceae > UBA737. The sequence continues at coordinate 7,225 of JAZNJT010000111.1, read as the reverse complement.
GGTTATAACAATGGGAAAAAGAATTTTAGTAAGTTTAGAAACGTTTTTTTGCTCATAAGGCATACGTATAAGACGTTCCTTTTTAGTGGTTAAAAGCTTGATTACAGGTGGTTGAATAATTGGCACTAATGCCATATATGAATAAGCCGCAACCATAATAGCGCCTGTGATTTTACTGTCTGCCCCTAAGAGTTTGTTAGCAACTACAATAGCTGTAGGACCGTCAGCTGCACCTATAATACCGATAGAAGCTGCTTCGTCCTGAGTGAAGAACATAGATGCTAAGCAGAAGGTAAAGAAAATACCAAATTGAGCAGCTGCACCGAAAATCATAAGTTTGGGGTTTGAAAGCAGCGGACCGAAGTCAATCATAGCACCGATACCAATGAAAAGTATAAGGGGGAAAAGTTCATTTGCAATACCTGCATTAAAAAGGGTTGATAATGCACCTTCTATAACTTCACCTGTATCACCTAAACGGTCAATAGCACCTGAAAAAGGGATGTTTACAAGAATTGTACCAAAACCCAAGGGTAACAAAAGTGTGGGCTCCATTTCATAACGGATTGCGAGGAAAATAAGCACACCGCCGATAACCCACATCACGATGTAGCGCCAATCTGTGAGATTTCCGACATTCTCAACCAAAAAGGCAAATTCTTTTAAAATTTCCATTTTGTTCAACCTTTCTTTGAGTTATTAAAGGAACAAAAAAGACTTTTACTGCGCTTTTACACAGTAAAAGTCTTGCCATTTAATGCAAAAGCGGGGCGAACCCGTATTGACGCTTTATGCAACGAAAAAATCGTCGGCTACTCCCTTAAACTGCAATTAGTTTACCACAAAAATTGTAAAAAATCAAGTCAAATTTTTACAGGCGTTAAAGATTACAATGCTGTCATATTTGGTGGCTAAAGTTGATTTTTGGCAGTTTTTGTGATAAACTATACAATATACGCTTACGCGGAGGTGTTTAAATGGACAAAAAAGATTATAATAATCAGTTTGAGGATAAAGATATTTTTAGTTATGATAATTCTCAAAATACGTTAGAAAGCGGAAATGGAGATTTCGACCTTAATAACTTTTCTTCTAAAACCGCAAGAATAAAAGAAGAATCCCAAAAAAAGAATAAACGCCGAAAAAATGGTAAACAACGGGCTTTAAAGGTTTTGTTAACGGCATTTCTTGTTGGAATAATAACCGTGAGCATTGTTGTAGGTGCATTTATGTTTTATGCATTCACAATGGTTGACGGCACAATGGAAGAAGACCTTGAAAATTCACTTAATTTCACCACCACAATTTATGTAGATGACGGGAAAAGCGGATATAAGGAATACAGGCGTTTACATGGTGAATTTAATCGAATATGGGTAGATTACCTTAATCCTGATAATGTTGAGCTTCCAAAGGATTATAACGGTATACCTCAAAAGTTAGCAAAAGCATTTATAGCTATTGAAGATAAGCGCTTTTCTGAGCATGACGGTATAGACTGGAAGAGAACTTTAGGCGCATTTATCAATGAATTTGTGCCGATTTATTCCTCACGTCAGGGAGGTTCTACCATTACTCAGCAGCTCGTTAAAAACCTTACAGATGACCGCTCACAGAAAGCGAGTCGTAAGGTTCGTGAAATTATGAGAGCAAGATTCTTAGAGGGGAAATATTCTAAGGACACTATTTTAGAGTGCTATCTCAATACGATTCCTATGGGGCACGGAACCTACGGTGTAGAGGTTGCGGCAAATTACTATTTCGGTAAAAATGTTAAGGACTTAACTATTGCCGAATGTGCCTGCCTTGCTTCTATTACTAAGAGTCCTACTTACTATGCACCGGATACTTATCCAGAAAACAACAAGGAGCGTAGGGAACAGGTTCTTTATGAAATGTATGACCAAAAATATATTACTAAAGAGGAATATGAATCAGCACTTAAAGAAGATTTGAAGATTATAGCAGAGGAAAAAGTGCTAAATCAAAACAATGTAAATTCTTATTTTGTTGATGCCCTTATCAAACAGGTATCTAAGGATTTAGCTGAGAAATACGGTTATGACGAGGCTCACGCAAGTAAACTTTTCTATAATAACGGATATAAAATTTATGCAACCTTAGATGAGAATATGCAAGATATAGCTGAGGGCGTTTTTGCCGATTCTAATACCTATGCTATTAAGGGTAAGGACGGAAAACTTATGACGGGCGGTATTACGGTTATGGATTATAGCGGTAATGTCAAAGCACTTGTAGGCGGAATAGGAGAAAAAACTACTAACCGCGGATTTAACACTGCTACCGATGCTGTTCGTCAGCCAGGCTCAACAATGAAGCCAATAGCAGCTTATGCTCCTGCAATTGAGCAGGATATGATTCATTATTCAAGCTTTGTTAACGATGCTAAAACCAATTATAACGGCTGGACACCTGTTAACTGGTACAGTTCATATTGGGGCAATATAAGTGTTAAGTATGCTTTGGAGCGTTCTGTTAATACTATTCCGGTGTACCTTGTAAATAAGATGACACCGCAGACATCGTTTGATTTTTTAACACAAAAGTTGGGTATTACTACGCTTAATCCTGAGGATGTTGACCTTTCTCCGCTTGGAATGGGTGGTACAAACGGCGGACTCACTACAATTGAGTCGGCAGCGGCATTTGCAATATTCGGCAATGGCGGTCTTTATTATGAACCCTCGCTTTATACAAAGGTTACAGACCAACAAGGTAAAACAGTACTTGAACGTAAAAGTACACCTCAAATGGCTATCAGCGAAGATACCGCTACTGTTATGAACCATCTTTTAAGAAATGTTGTATACGGCGGTAACGGCACGGGTAAGGCGGCGGCTTCATATATACCGCATCTCAAAATCTATGCTAAGACAGGTACTTCTAACAACCAGAATGACCTTTGGTTTGTAGGCGGCACACCTTATTATGTAGCATCTGTTTGGTGCGGTTATGAGGTACAGCAGGCAATACCTTCTGCTCACAGCGGAATAGCGCTTAAAATGTGGGGAAATGTAATGTCCAAAATCCATTCAGGACTTAAAGAAAAAGAATTTATTGACAGTAGCTATGCATTAGAAAAGTATTATTGCACCGAAACGGGTGAGCTTGCTACAGACGCTTGTCCACAAAAGGAAATAGGTTGGTACAGAAAGAGTAATATTCCCAAAGCTTGTACATCGCATAGCGGTGAACTTTTAGCAAAACCGGGTACAGAGTCTAAGGAAGAAATATCTTCTGATACAACTTCACAAGCAGAGTAATATTGAGGCGAGATGTATTCCACATCTCGCCGTTTTAAAGGGAAAATATGATTGATTTTAAGAAAATTGAACTTTCGGACTGTGAAATTTATAAAAGCTTTTTAAAGAATAATAACCTTTTATCCTGTGAAAACCCGTTTGTTAATTTGCTTGTTTGGCAAAGAGCTTATGATAATATGATAGCGGTTTCAGATAACTGCCTTTTTTTAAGGTCAGGCAAAGAGGGAGAATGGGTATACCGACTTCCTAAGGGAGAAAATGGATTTAAGCAACTATTTGAAAATTCAAAGCCTAATTTTTGGATTTGCGAGGATGAAGAAATTCCTCAGTTTATTAAGGAAAACTATAATTTTTATGAAAGCCGCGATGATTTTGATTATATATATCTTCGTGAGGATTTAGCAAATCTTACTGGAAAAAAGTATCACAGTAAGAGAAATCATATAAGCTCATTTTCTAAAAAATATAATTGGGAATATTCAACTATTAACAAAAGTAATATTGAAGATGTTAAGGATTGTGCTAAAAAGTGGTATTCGCAAAGAGAAACGGATAGTTATTTAGAGTATGAAAAAGAGGGCATAAATCTTATACTCGATAATATGGAAAGTTTAGGTGTAATAGGCGGAGCAATATATGTTGACGGACAGGTTGTAGCTTTCACATTAGGTACACCGCTTAATGATGAGGTTTTTGTAACCCATATTGAAAAGGCGCTATCTGAATTTGCAGAATGCTATACCGTGATTAACCTTGAATTTGCTAAAAATGAGTTATCTGCATATAAATATATAAATCGTGAAGACGATATGGGTATTGAGGGTGTAAGAAAGGCTAAGCTTTCTTATAAACCGCATATATTGCTTAAAAAGTATTACTGTATACCGATGAGTGAAGATGAAAAGGAATGCCGTAAAATATATACACAGGTATTCGGTGATGATGAGGAATTTACAGATGAGCTTTTTAAAAATTGCTTTAAATATTGCAAAACCTTAAAAGCAGATGGAAAAATAGTATCAATGCTTTTCCTTTTGCCCTGTGAGCTTATAAATAACGCCGAAGTAAAAGATGCATATTATATTTATGCGGTGGCCACATTACCTGAATATCGAGAAAAAGGGTATATGCGGGAGCTTATTGAAAAGGTGATTAGAGAAGAGGATGCACCGATTTTTCTGCGCCCTATAAACTGCAGTCTTATAAAATTTTATGAAAAATTTGGCTTTTCGAGTTTAAAGGCTCAAAATTCCCTTGAAGAAAGTTTGAGGCTTATCCCAAAAGATGATTTTAAAGAGCTTTCTGATTTGGCTGATGCACCTGATAACAGCGAATTTTGTTTTATGGCTAAGGGCTTCAAAACAAAAGAAAAAATAAATTTTATTTATAGTTTCAATTAAAAAAAGACCTGTCCGAAAGGACAGGTCTTTTTATGAAAACTATTGATATTAGATTTCTGCGAAGTACTTAATGGTACGTACCATCTGGCTTGTGTAGCTGTTTTCGTTATCATACCAAGAAACAACCTGTACCTGATAGGTATCGTCGTCAATCTTTGTAACCATTGTCTGAGTAGCATCAAAGAGTGAGCCATAGGTGATACCGATGATATCAGAAGAAACAAGTTCTTCTTCAGTATAACCGAAGGAAGCGCTTGAAGCAGCCTTCATAGCAGCGTTGATGCCTTCCTTAGTAATGTCTTTACCCTTAACAACTGCAACAAGGATAGTTGTTGAACCTGTGGGAACAGGAACACGCTGAGCAGAACCGATAAGCTTGCCGTTGAGTTCAGGAATTACAAGACCGATAGCCTTAGCAGCACCTGTTGAGTTAGGAACGATGTTGCAAGCAGCAGCGCGTGCACGGCGAAGGTCGCCCTTTCTGTGAGGACCGTCAAGTACCATCTGATCACCTGTCCAAGCGTGAACAGTTGTCATAATACCGCTCTGGATAGGTGCATACTTATTTAAAGTATCAGCCATAGGAGCTAAGCAGTTTGTTGTGCAAGATGCAGCAGAAATAATTGTATCATCAGCGGTAAGAGTATTTTCGTTAACGCTGTAAACAATAGTCTTAAGGTCAGAACCTGCAGGAGCAGAAATAACAACCTTTTTAGCACCTGCATCGATGTGAGCCTGTGACTTTTCTTTTGAGCAATAGAAACCTGTGCACTCAAGAACAACGTCTACGCCGATTTCGCCCCAAGGAAGATCCTTAGCGTCTTTCTCAGCATAAATTTTAATTGTCTTACCGTCAACAGTGATGCTGTCTTCACCTGCAACTACTGTATCTGCAAGAGCATATCTGCCCTGAGCAGAGTCATACTTGAGAAGATGAGCGAGCATTTTTGGGCTTGTAAGATCGTTGATAGCAACAACCTCATAACCCTCTGCGCCAAACATCTGACGGAAAGCAAGACGACCGATACGGCCGAAACCATTAATAGCAACTTTAACCATTGGAATATACCTCCTAAAATTTTTACTTTATTATTCTAACCTATTTCGTATATTTTTTCAAGATATTTGTTTAATTTTTAACAATTTTTTTAAATTTTTGATATTTCATATAATAATTTTGTAAAGTCGGGTGACAATTTGATATTTTTGCCAAATAAATTAGAACGCTATACCGCAAGTCTAAGAAATACGGTGGAAAGGTTTGTTATAAAATACGGTAACACCTCAAAAAACCGATATCTGCTTATGAAAATTCATAAGGCAGAGGCTCTTTACTGTAATGAGGCAGAGCCGATAGATATAGCGGGTTTATCAAACGATGTTTTAAATGCAGTGTTTATAAAAAAAACAGAGATTGGAGAAAAATTTTTCTTTTCAGCAGAGCCTGTCGGTAATTATATTATAAACATTAAGGTTTTTTTTGCTTTGTTGCTTAGTCTTTCAAAAAAAGCAAAGCAGATTAATATTAAAAAACATAACAATGAAATACTGATTAAGGCTTATAATGCGGATTTAATCGAAAATGCGTTATTAATAAAAAAACTGGGCGGTATTTATTTCAAAGAAACGGTGAATAATGTGCTTTATATGATTATACCTGTCACCAAGACCAATAAAATGAGTATAGAATATAAAAGGGATTGGACCGATTTGTCCAATCCCTTGTCGGTGATTAACTGTTATTTATAAGAGAAATAACAATTCCTAAAATGGCTGAAATTATTATTAGAGTTATGGTTGATAATTTTTTATTTTTTAGTTTATTAAATCCAAAGTAAATTACGGTTAATACTAAAAAGCATATAAGAGATACGGTATTAAGCTCGAATTTTTCTAAGGACACGAATCCTATGCATTTAATAAGCAAAGTAAAACCTGTTGAGGTTATAAGGGCTATTACTATTGGTTTTACGCCCTCTATAAATCCTTTAAAATATTTGTTTTCGGTTAGATTTTTAAGAATAGCTGCTATTAGCAAAATTATAAGAAAAGAGGGAAGCACAACACCTAAAGTAGCACAAATACTGCCTAAAAAACCGCCTTGTACAGAGCCGATATAGGTTGCCATATTAACTGCAATAGGTCCGGGAGTTGATTCGCAAATTCCTATAAAATCATAAAATTCACTTTCGCTAAGCCAAGCATAATTTAAAACAGTTTCTTTTACAAGCGGTATCATTGCATAACCACCGCCGATTGTGAAGAGACCTATTTTGAAAAATTCAATAAAAAGGTGAAACAAAATCATTTTAGTTCCTCCTTTTTATTGCCTAAAACAGAATAAATAATTATACCGCAAATGCCGCCTGTTAAAATGAAATAAATGGCTGAGAAAGATATTGCGAATAATTCAAATATTATCATTAAAGCGAATACCGCTGAGAAAGCAATTGTTTGAAATGGTTTTTTCTTCATTTTCTTTAGCATATTAATACCTGTTTTGAGTATTAAAAATGCAACTGCCGCTTTAATACCCGAAAA
>JAZNJT010000110.1:0-6115 GCA_045578145.1 Acutalibacteraceae bacterium | reverse complement strand
AAAATTCAGAGCCTTATCTTATATCGCACCTGAAACTTTGCGGAAAAGACCTTGAAGATTTAGGTTTTGAGGGTGCAAAAATCGGTAAAACTCTTGAAGCTCTGAGAAGCGAGGTTACAAAAAATCCTTTAATAAACACTCGTGAAAAATTATTAGATATTATTAAAACCCTTTAACCAAAATAAGATTAGTGCCATAAAATGTAATGAGCACTAATCTTATTTTTTTGGATTGATTATATGAAAAAAATCACAATTATAGGCGGTGACAATCGCCTAAAGCTTTTAAAAAAGGATTTAATAACCAAGGGCTATACCGTAGATACCATAGGTCTTTTTGAAGACGATTACGCAGATATTACTTCTTCTGATATAATTATCTTCCCCGTGCCCACCACAAAAGACGGTGAATTTGTTTTTTGTCCCTTAACCCACAGAAAACTAAATCTCTCAGAATTAGCAGAAAAAATAAGTAGCGATCAGCTTATTTTAAGCTGTAACTATATCTTTCAAAATAAAAAATGTGTTGATTACGGTGCGTTTGACAGCTATGCTCTTCTCAACGCTGTTCCCACAGCCGAGGGTGCAATTAAAATTGCCATTGAAAATACACCCTACACTATCTGGAAGTCTAACATTTTAGTTATCGGTTATGGTAGAGTAGGCAAAATTTTAGCAAACCGAATAAAAGCCCTGGGTGCTAATGTTACCGTTAGTGCAAGAAAACCTGCCGATTTCGGTCTTTTGGACGCTTTAGGTTTTGACTACATAAATACTAGTAGCCTTAACTCAATTCCGCCCAAATATGATATAATTTTTAACACTGTAGACGTAAAAGTAATTGAAGACGAAACTTTAGAAAAATCTGCTTGTGATTTGATTGTTGACCTTTCAACCTTTGGAGCTATGAGCCTTGATAAAGCCGAAAGATGCGGTATCAAAGCTATTAAAGCACCTGGACTCCCCGCTAAAATAGCACCCAAAACCGCAGCAGAAATACTATCACAAACAGTAACACACATTATTAATTCATACAACTAAAAGGTGAACACTATGGAAAATACAACATTAGGTTATGCCTTTTGCGGCTCATTTTGCACAATAAAGCAATCGGTTTCGGCACTTCGCGCCCTTGCCGCACTAGGCTATAAAATAAAACCCATTATGTCTCAAATTGTATACACAACCGACACGCGTTTTGGAAAGGCAGGAGACCTTATAAAAGAGGTTGAGGAAATTTGCGGCGAAAAGATTATTCATGATATTGTAACAACAGAGCCGATAGGACCTAAAAATCTGCTTGATTTAATTGTTGTAGCTCCCTGTACAGGTAATACACTTGCTAAAATCGCGCTCGGCATTACAGACACGCCTGTTACAATGTCTGTAAAAGCGCACCTAAGAAACAACAAGCCTGTGGTTTTAGCCCCTGCTACCAATGACGCTTTAGGTGCCAGCGCTAAAAACTTCGGTCTTTTGCATAACACAAAAAATATATTCTTTGTACCCTATTCTCAGGATGACCCTCACTCAAAAAACAATTCTCTAGTGTGTGATTTCGGTCTTATTCCAAAGACTGTAGAGCTTGCCCTAGAAAACATACAGCTACAGCCTGTAATTATGTAAAAAATTAAGCTCTGCATTCGCAGAGCTTTTTAAATTATATCTTTGAATAACCGTGGCAGTTAATAAGCGCATCAAGCTTTTGACCTTGCTTGCACATTGGACATTCGCTTGGTTTATAAGACTTATAATCTGGCAAATCCTTAGGATTAAATACTGAATTCACCTTATAGCCACCGCATTCTTCAACAGTTGCAAATATTGAACAAACACCTGCAACCTCGCCACCATAATAACGAACAGCGTCAATGGCGGTTTCTACCGTTCTGCCTGTTGCTACAGATACCGCAAGAATAAGCACGTGCTTACCCTCTATCATAGGAACGATATTATCCCTGAAAAGCAACTGACTTGTATTTGTTGATTCAGGTGTTACCACATAAATACTCTTATGTGCATTCATATTAATGAAATCTGCTTTTGTGAGGTCTTCTGCAAGACAAGTGCCTATAACCTCTGTCCCGTCAAGACAAAGAATTGTATCAACAATAGTGTTGCTGTAATAAAAAGAACGCAAAGCATCTGCTACAGCCTTAGCCTCTGAAAGACGGGATTTTTGAGCAACCACGTCTATATAATAATTGCTGTGGCTGTTGCTTGTAGCAAAATGTCCCTGTGCTACACGTAAATACAAATTGTCGTTTTTAGTTTGATATTTAAAAATATTGGGGGTTGGCATTTTTATTCCTCCTATTTTTCTTTATTTTATTTTACACTGTTTAGCTCTTCATTACAAGTATTTTTACTCAATTTTTGGTAATTTCCAGTGATAATGCGCTGCAAACAGCCTTAAAACAAATATCACCGCTACGCCTATTAGCATTGAATATCCCTCGCCTATCACAGACCATAAAACACTTGTAATAACAGCACCTATAAGCGAAGCCGTAGCATAAAAGTGCTTTACGAAAATATATGGCATATCGCCTGCTAAAGTATCACGGATAACACCGCCACCAACACCTGTTACTACACCCACAAATATCAAGATATATATATTGTGAAAATGCATACTGCTTGCAGTTTGGATACCCACTACAGTAAAAACCGCCAGACCCAAAGAATCCATTATTAGTAACAGATTATCAAAGAATTTCTGTTTTTTTGTAAAAAGCTTACGCACAAACGGTAAAAAGAATATAATTGATACCGCAATTGCCACAAGACTGTAAACAGGATTTTTAAAGGTTACAGGCGGTGTGTTGCCAAGCACTAAATCACGAATTATTCCACCGCCCACAGCGGTTATAAGTCCTAAAATCACCACACCGAAAATATCCATTTTCTTGCGCAGTCCCGTCATAGCCCCCGAAATTGCAAAAGCAACCGTACCGATAAGTTCAAAAATAAGCAACAATAAATCAGACATAATTATCACTCCGTATATATTCTAACATATATATCAAAGCACCGCAATAATTTTTAAATTATTGCGGTGCTTTTAATTTTAACTGTTTTCGATTTCGGAAATGCTATCCTCAATCATTTTAATTTTTTCAAGCACTTTTGCAAGGCTCTGTTTTTGCTGTTCAACAAGGTTTGCAGGCGCTTTTGCTAAAAAGCCCTGATTTGAAAGCTTTTTCTCAAAGAATTCTCTATCAACCTCTGCCTTTTTAAGCTCTTTTTTAAGTCTTTCAAGCTCAGCAGTAAAGTCAACAAGCTCTTTCATAGGCATATAAACCGTTGCGGCATCTGTTATAACGCGAACAGAACCCTCGGTTTCAAAGCTATCACCTGTTTCAACCTCAGAGGCAAATGCCAAACGGCAGATATAAGAAGCTCCTTTGAGGAAGGTTTCATTATCGTTTGATATAATCTGCACCTTCGCCTTACGTGAGGGCGGAACATTCATTTCCGCTCTGCGGTTTCTGATAGCTCTTATAACCGACATAATCTTTTCAAAGTCTGACTCAGCTGACGCAAATTCAAGTTCTGCTTTGAATTTTGGCCATTCTTTAATCATTAAGGATTCCTCTGTGTGAGGCATTGAACTCCAAATTTCCTCGGTTATAAACGGCATAAAGGGATGCAGTAACGCCAATGTATTAGTAAACACATAACACAACACGCTTCTTGCGGTATTCTTAGCTTTAGTATCATCACTGTTAAGACGTGATTTGCAGATTTCTATATACCAATCGCAGAAAACATCCCAAATAAAGTCATAAAGTTTTTGAACGGCAAGACCTAATTCATACTTATCGAGATTATCGGTAACCTCTGCAACCAATTTATTGTATTTTGATAAAATCCACTTATCCTCAAGTGCTAAATCCGCGGGAACTAACGGAATAATATCATCACTTTCAAGATTCATTAAAATAAATCTTGCAGCATTCCAAATCTTATTTGCAAAGTTGCGACTTGCTTCTACCCTTTCAGGTATATAGCGCATATCATTACCTGGGCTGTTACCTGTAGCTAATGAAAATCTTAGCGCATCTGCACCATATTCATCAATAACTTCAAGCGGGTCAACACCGTTGCCCAAAGACTTAGACATTTTTCTGCCCTGAGAATCGCGCACAAGACCGTGGATAAGCACGGTATCAAACGGTACTTTGCCTGTTTGCTCGATACCTGAGAACATCATTCTCATTACCCAGAAAGGAATAATATCATAGCCCGTAACTAAAGTATTTGTAGGATAGTAATGCTTGAAATCCTCTGTTTCCTCGGGCCAACCAAGTGTTGAGAACGGCCACAAGGCAGATGAGAACCAAGTATCAAGTGTATCAGGGTCTTGAACTATATTCTTACTGCCGCAGTGTTTACAAAAAGCAGCCCCTGTTTTAGAAACAGTGATTTCACCGCAATCTTCACAGTACCAAGCTGGTATTCTGTGTCCCCACCAAAGCTGACGGGAAATACACCAGTCTTTAATATTTTCAAGCCAATGGAAATAAACCTTTTCAAATCTCTGAGGCACAAATTTTGTTTCACCGTTTTTAACTGCATCAATTGCAGGGGTTGCCAATGGCTTCATTTTAACAAACCATTGCTTTGAAACCTTTGGCTCAACTGTAGAACCGCAACGGTAGCAAGTGCCTACATTGTGGGTATAATCCTCAATCTTAACAAGTGCGCCCTCTGCCTCTAAGTCAGCAACTATAGCCTTTCTTGCCTCATATCTGTCCATACCTGCATATTTAGGATAATCCTCTACTATCTTTGCATCGTCGGTTAAAACATTTATAACCTCTAAATTATGACGAAGACCAACCTCAAAGTCGTTGGGGTCATGTGCAGGTGTGATTTTAACAACACCTGTACCAAAATCCATTTCAACATAATCATCCGCAACAACAGGAATTTCCCTGTGAACAATAGGCAAAATAAGAGTTTTGCCAACCATATCTTTATATCTTTCGTCATTGGGGTTTACTGCAACCGCGGTATCGCCAAGCAAGGTTTCAGGACGGGTGGTTGCGAGTTCCAAATAACCGCTTCCGTCTTTGAAAGGATAGCGAAGATGCCAAAAATGGCCTGCCTGTTCCTCATATTCAACCTCGGCATCGGAAATAGAGGTTTTACAGTGTGGACACCAGTTAATAATTCTCTCGCCTCTATAGATAAGACCTTTTTCATAAAGCCTTTCAAAAACCTCATTAACAGCCTTATTACAGCCCTCATCAAGTGTAAATCTCTCTCTGTCCCAGTCGCAAGAGGAACCCAACTTTTTAAGCTGTTCTATAATTCTTCCGCCGTATTGCTTTTTCCAATCCCAAGCACGCTCTAAAAAGCCGTCACGTCCTATATCAGCCTTAGAAATACCCTCTTGTCTCATTTTTTCTACAATTTTTGCCTCTGTTGCAATAGAAGCGTGGTCAGTACCCGGAAGCCACAAAGTATCAAAACCCTGCATTCGCTTAAAACGGATTAAAATATCCTGAAGAGTATTATCGAGTGCGTGGCCCATATGAAGCTGACCCGTAATGTTCGGTGGGGGAATAACTATTGTAAAGGTATCCTTATCTTTTTCGCATTTTGCGTGAAAGTATTTACCCTCAAGCCAACCCTTATAAATTCTGTCCTCAACATCCTTAGGGTCGTACTGCTTGGCTAATTCTTTTGCCATTTTTTTGTCCCTTCCTTTGGAAATTTATTCTTATAATATTTTTGAAATAAAAGTGCAATATATAACTGTCGGAACAAAAAGCGTTTGCAAAAAAATCCGACTGTAAAGACTGTCTTATGAAATTACAGGCGTAATAGAGTTGTTTTAAAACATACGATATAATGCCTTTTTCTTTAAGGCAGTCTTTTTCAATTATACAATATATAATATATAAGTCAAGTTATATTTCAAGCTTTGCCTGTTCTGCTGTGCCTGTTGGGATTTTACTGCCTGCGGCGGGAAGATTTCTTGTTCTGTAGCGGTGATCACCATCTATCTTGCCCTTTTGGTAAAGCACAGCCTCTACCACACGCTGACCTTTCTTTTGAGTCATAACCGCAATGCCGCCGTTTTCCTTAGTGGTTTTTGCAGGAAT
>JAZNJT010000109.1:0-3316 GCA_045578145.1 Acutalibacteraceae bacterium | reverse complement strand
ACAATCAGCATATCAGCGTTTTCGATATGTCGTATTGCCGATTCCGCAACTCCGTCATAGAGATTTTCGCCATAGAGAACAACCTTTGGTTTCATAATGCCACCGCATTCGCATCTCGGCACATCCTTGTCTTTGATTTCTAACAAGACCTTGTCTGTATCGCCCTTTTTACCGCAGGAGGCACAATAAAATTTCTCTGCAGTTCCGTGGAGTTCAATTACAATTTTACTGCCTGCTTTTTGATGCAGACCGTCTATGTTTTGCGTTATTACTGCTTTGAGTTTACCCATGTTTTCAAGCTTTGCCAACGCTTTGTGAGCATTGTTTGGTTCTACTTCAATGATAAAATACTTTCTGTAAAAATCATAAAAAGTTTCGGTGTTCTGAAAAAAGAAGCCGTGGCTTAATATTTCTTCCGGAGGTACACCGTATTCTTTTACGGTGTTATAAAGTCCATCTAGACTGCGATAGTCCTTCACTCCGCTTTCGGTAGAAACACCTGCACCGCCAAAGAAAACGATGTTATTGCACTCTTTTATCATTTCTGCAAATTTATCTATCATCATTTTTCGCCTCGTTTATTTGAATTTGTTTGGTTCAAATCCGTCATTAATCAAATACTATATTTACTCAAATCTATCCTGCCGTCCGATTCAAAAACAACGCCTTCTGTTTCGAGCAACTGTCTCTGAACTCCTTCGCCGCCAAATGCAAAACCGGGTGCAACCTTTCCTTCTCGGTTTACAACTCTATGGCAAGGAATAATCCCCGGCTCCGGGTTTACATGCAGAGCATATCCCACAACCCTTGCCCAGCGAGGATCCCCGGCAAGAACAGCCACCTGACCATAGGTTGCAACCTTGCCTTCGGGAATGGTTTTCACAACCTCATATATTTTTTCAAATGTGTTCATAGTTATCACACCAAACCCATACACCACTCAACACCGATGGCAACCACCACCACAAGAGCTGATATGATAAAGCCATGAATCATAGGATTAATGCCCGATTTTTTCATATCCCTGAAGCTTGTATTTAAGCCGATTGCCGCAAGGGCTGCAACCATCAGGAATTTGCTTACATCTTTTGCAACAGCCGAAACCTCTGTGGGTATAACGCCCAGACTGTTAATCATTGCCATAGCTAAAAAGCCAAGAATAAACCACGGGAACAATCCGCCGATATTAACCTTACTGTATGCAGCATCACAGCTTTCTTTTCTTTTAAGTCTTAAATTTACCAGTGAAAAAACAAAAACTGTCGGAATGATGGCTAATGTTCTTGTGAGCTTTACCATTGTTGCAAAATCGCCTGCGCCTTCTGAAAATGCATATCCTGCAGCAACTACGCTTGAGGTATCGTTTACTGCCGTTCCTGCCCATAAACCATATGCCATATCAGAAAGTCCAAGCATTCTTCCCATAATCGGAAACAGAACAATCATTGCCATATCAAACAAAAATGTAGCGGACATAGCATAGGCAATATCGGAATCCTCTGCATCAATTACAGGGGCTATCGCTGCAATGGCGGAACCACCGCAAATTCCTGTTCCTGCGGAAATCAGGTTTGACAGTTTCCAATTCAGCTTCAATGCTTTACCTATAAAATATCCTCCGCCAAAGCAGGTCAGCAAAGTAAAAAGCATTACCATCAAAGATAATTTTCCAACCGAAAGGATTACCCTTACGCTGAGGGATGCTCCAAGTAATATAATCGCAAATTTCAACACCTTTTTGGATGTAAATTTAATACCGGCTTTTAAAAAATCAGGTTTCCAGAAATGGTTTATAATCATTCCTATAAAAAGTGCAATTACCGATGCACCGATGATGTGTATGGGCAAAAGACTCTCAATCGCTTTTGCAATTACTGCTATAACTATCGAAATCGCAAGTCCCGGGATTATTTCTCCAATATTTTTTAGTATTTTCATTTTGTTCCTCCGTTAAAATTATAAAGTATATCTGTTTCTTTATTTCTGTATTCGTGCTTTTCGTAATAGCCGATGAATGTCCCGTCGTCATCACGAAGAGCAACCATATACACATCCTTGTTTTCCTCGTCATTGCTATAGGTATATATGATGTTATTATCCTTGCTTTCCTTAAACCAGGCAACCACCTTGTCAATCATTTCATTTGCCTTTGGCGGATGGCAGTCTTTAATACTTCTGCCTGTCAAGTCTTTGTGATAACGCTTTATGGCACACGGATTCATATATACAATAATATCGTCTATATCGCAAACAACGACAGGGGCAAGGTCTTGGTCTAATACACTTTTTAATAATTTATTTAACATTTTATTTCTCCATTCCGCAGTCATATGCATTTTTTGATACAACCTCATCATAGTACATCGTGCCATAAAGTCTGTATCCGCCTGCAAAATTGTAGGCATCAAAACCGTTTTGCATTAGTATTCTTGTGGCAAGATAGCTCCTTAAACCGCTCTGGCACATCACATATACAGGTTTTGATTTATCGAGTTCTGTAAGTCTTTCACGCAGTTCATCAACGGGAATATTGATAAAGCCCTCTGCATGACCGCGCATATATTCATAAACGGTCCTTGTATCTAAAAGCGTGACATCGTCTCTTTTTTGAAGTGATGGAATATCCTCATAATAGAACTGCCCTACAATACCATTTTTCATGTTTTCAATGATAAAGCCTGCCATATTCACAGGGTCTTTTGCCGAAGAATATGGCGGCGCATAGGAAAGCTCAAGGTCTTTTAGCTTGTCCGCTGTAAGTCCTGCAAAAATTGCAGTGGCAATTACATCAATTCTTTTTTCAACACCCTCATAACCTACCGCTTGTGCGCCAAGGATTTTATAGGTTTCCTTTTCAAATATAACCTTTAATGTCATAACGGTAGCACCAGGATAGTATCCTGCGTGAGAAAGGGGCGATAGAATAACTTTTTCGTAAGCGATATTGCTTAATTTAAGCTGAGTTTCAGTCATTCCTGTTGATGCAACTGTCATATCAAAGAGCTTAATAACCGAAGCACCTTGCGTGCCTTTATAAGTGCTGTTAATTCCGCAAATATTGTCTGCCGCAATTCGCCCCTGCTTATTGGCAGGGCCTGCTAATGTTATAACTGCCTTATCATTTGAAATAAAGTTTTTAACCTCTACCGCATCACCGACTGCATAAATGTCCTCGTCCGAAGTTTGCATATTGTCAGAAACTGCAATTGCACCCTTTACGCCCAAGGCAAGACCCGCATCCTTTGCAAGCGTGTTTTCAGGCGAAACACCAACAGATACAATGACCATATCAGCAGGAATCTCCTGACAATCGGTA
>JAZNJT010000108.1:0-4522 GCA_045578145.1 Acutalibacteraceae bacterium | reverse complement strand
AGCATTGATAAATCTGCGAAGTTCAGGGCTGTAGTAACGTGCGCGCATATAGATAAGTCCGTTATCATCCGTTACAACACCATCACGGCCATTATAAAGGAATATTACAACAGATGTACCAGTTCTTGAAATGAGATTGCCGTAGGTATCATATGTGAAAGTATCTGTTACATTACCGTTAATATCGGTAATGGCTGTTGTGCTACCACGATAATCAAAGTGATAGGTTTTAAAGCTGCCACTTGTTTCCTCACCTATAAGACCAAGACCGTAAACATACTTTGTAACGACACCGTCTGTTGTTTTAACCAATAACTGACTTAATCTGCCGTTTGTATTGTATGCATAGGTTGTTTCACTTTCACCGCACAGATTGCGAACACGAACATCCTCAACATTATATGTGTAGGTGTTTCCGCCAGCAGAAATCAAACGGTTAGCGGAATCATATACAAATGACATTTGTGCGCCGTTTAGCGTTGCGGAAAGCATATTACCATCCATATCATAGGTAACAGCTTGACCGTTATACGAAGTTAAACGGTTGTTTTGGTCATAAACAAAGGTATTTGTTCCATCACTTACTGTGCAAGAGGTAATATTTCCTGCTGCATCATAAGCATAGGTTTCTTCGGAAGTTGTATTATCCGAAAGATTGGTAACAGTACGCTTTGTTACACGAGATAACTTATCATAATTATACTCGTATTTTATGTTTTCTGCAATGCGACTTAACCATCGGATGAATTATTCTTCGTGTTAACTTTATTGCAACAAGAGGTAGAAGCCACAGGAACAAGCACCAATAATATCAAACATATTACTATCAAATGTTTTTCCTATTCAATTAATTTATAACCACTTTGATAATCTTGCATTTAATAGTATTAAATATAATGGAATTATTTGAATAAAAGTTTTATTCCGTTGCAAATGAGCACAATAAATAATAAGATTTTCCATTGTAGGTATATTCATAGGACATAATATTTTTATCAAGTTTTAAATCATCAGTATTCTCTACCACATACCAATACATATCTTTTTCATCGGGAGCGTTTGTGAACACTTGCGAAAAATAAAACCAATCATCAAAACGAGGGTATGAATCAGTAATTAAATCATAATTTATTTCATTTGTATCTATACTAGCTACTGCATATTTTTTGCCCATTAAAGAAGCTTTAGATTTAAAGCTATAGCAAAAAATCTCGTTATCTAAGTATCTTATGTCTATAAAACCCGACCCATTTTCTATGAGAGTAATTCTTTTTGCACCTTTTTTAACCTCGTCTTGGTGCATCATAACCAAATCTACAGTTTTATAGTATCCATCAAATGATTTTATTTCATTAAGAAACATAAACACACAAACAACAAAAATCATTGCAAATATGGATATAACTTTTCTTTTATTCAATTTTGCCACCCCGTTTAATAATTAAGTCTTTCATTGGATATAAATGGCATAATTCATAGCTTTTTTTTAAATATTCAGTTTTTTGTTCTTGAGAAATATTTTGATTTTTTTCAACAGTATTAAAATATAAAATTCCTTTTAATATAGAAGCATCATTAATTTCAGATGTTGTATCATCAATAGTTGAAGAGAGAATATATTGGATTTTATCGCATAGAAACTTTTTATTCTTAGAAACAGCAATTCTACTAATAAGGGTGTTGTATTCGTCATTCAACTGATTTTCTTTTAATATGAAACAACAAAATATAATGAAATCATTTAATTGTTCTGGAATAAAATACAAGTAATTATTTTTTATTAACTTTTTTCTCGCCTCATCACTCAACACTGATATTGACGGTGGTATCATTAAAGTGCG
The DNA here is from genome assembly GCA_045578145.1 of Acutalibacteraceae bacterium. GTDB lineage: Bacteria > Bacillota > Clostridia > Oscillospirales > Acutalibacteraceae > UBA737. The sequence goes on along the minus strand of JAZNJT010000108.1, from coordinate 2,681 downwards.
TATCATATCGTTATAAATTGATAATGGATGTCTTTTTATATATTCTATATAATGTCGTATGGCCACCGAATCATTATATTTAGAATTTTCGAGGATATAAGTTAATGATTTTAAATCTTTTGTATCAATATAAAATTTTATACATAATGCGGCAATAAGAATAATCAAGAAAATCAATGCCCACGGAATATTGATTAAAAAAAACATAACATTCATAAATATCCACCTTTTACAGACAGATTGACTTTTTGTCAATCTGTCCGTTTAATAGTTTATGCAACAGTTCTTGAAAGTTGGCCCATAAAACTCATTGCTGTTGTTACAAAGGTAGTAACAGTAGCTGATGCGGATGCCGATATTGCAGAAAATGCTGCAGAAAGTGCAGGTGCAACATACGGAGCAGCCACAGCAACGGTAACGACACCTGCGGTTACAATATGACTAATTTCAGTATCTAACGCAACCGTTACAGTTGGCAATAATATACTATCTGGTATATATGACATACCAAGAATCGAGGCAATAGAATATACACCTATTTGATTTTTAAGAGACAACTCCCATTCATCTAATTGTACATTAGTATATTTTCCAGCGGCAACTCTTTCAGAATCAGTATATATACCTTTTGAAATAGTTAATTCATCATTATTAAATATATCAATACCTATACTCTGATTTATGTTTTCATTGCTTGTTTGCTCTATTGAAACTTTTCCATTAGGGTTGATTTGATGAGATACACTTATTGAAAGGTTAGCTTTAATTCCACCAAATAAACTGTCGACTAATGGTATGTTTTTACTTTTATATTCTTTAGAAATATCCAATCCCAAAGCCTTAATTAACAAATATAAAGGATTATCTGTAGTTTGCATATAGTCATTTATATAATCCTTGTATGCAACGCTTCCACGTTCCGCACTTAAACCAAATGGATCGATGTTAGAAACAGGATTGCCGTTTGCATAAGCGTAGCGGTTAAGAGTTACAGCATTTGAAATCTCACCAGCGATTATATCAGCATTAATAAATCTGCGAAGTTCAGGACTGTAGTAACGTGCGCGCATATAGATAAGTTCGTTATCATCAGTTACAACACCATCGCGGCCATTATAGAGGAAAATTACAACAGAAGTTCCTGTTCTTGAAATGAGATTGCCGTAGGTATCATAAGCAAAAGTATCTGTTACATTACCGTTAATATCGGTAATAGCCGTAGTACTGCCTCTGTAATCAAAGTGATAGGTTTTAAAACTGCCGCTTGTTTCCTCACCTATAAGACCAAGACCATAAACATACTTTGTAACTGTGTTTCCAGTTGTCTTAACAAGAAGCTGACTAAGCTCTGCATTAGTGTTGTAGGTATACTGTGTTTCGGCACCGTTACATAGGTTTTTAACTCTTGTGTTTTCAACATCGTATGTATAAGCATTACCACCTGCAGATAAAAGTCTGTTTGCAGAATCGTAAGTTAAAGCTATACCGTCAGCCGTTAGCATATTACCGTCTAAATCATAATTAACAGCTTGTCCGTTATATTCTGTCAATCGGTTATTGGCATCATAAACAAAGCTATCGTTATCGGTATTAACTGCCGAGCTTAATATATTACCGTTTGCATCGTAAGTATAGGTTTCTTCGGTTACAGAGTTATCCAAAAGGTTTGTTAGCTTTCGTTTTGTAACTCTGGATAGGCTATCATAAGTATACTCCGATTTCACATTGCTTGCAAGGTCTGTTTCGGTTAATATTCTGCCCTCTGTATCATAAGTATATTCATAGCCTACAATTATACTATTATTTACAGTTTCAGCAGTATAGATTACACGCTGAGCATCATCATACCTTGTTTCTGTAACACTACCGTCTGGCTTTGTTACACCGATAACATTATTATTTTCATCATACGAATAAGTTGTTACACGGTTCGCCCAATCTGTAACGGATACAAGATTGTTATTAGCGTCATATGCGTATGTAACAGCAGTATTATCGGGGTAGATAATCTTTGTAAGATTTCCAACAGTATCATATTCATACCTAATAACATTGCCTAAAGTATCGGTATATCTTGTTACACGGTTAAGAGCATCATACTCTCTTGTAACAGTTCCGTTTTGGTCTGTTGCAGTAAGAACATTACCGTTATTATCATAGGTGTAAGATGCTGAACCCTCAACACTTGTATAGCCAGTTATTCTGCCTGAAACATCATAAGTGTATACTCTCTGTTGTCCCCTTGCATTTGTTTGCTCTTGCTTTAGATTAAGAGCGTTATATGTATACTGAACCAAGCCACCAGATGAGGTGGTTTCGCTTAAAACATTTCCGTTTGTATCGTAGGTGTATTTTTCTGTTGCTCCGTCTAGTGTTAAAGACAGAATTTTTCCTATAGAGTTATACTCTACCGCGGTCTTATTACCCGATTTGTCCTTAATTTCAATTGCGCGGTTAAGCTTATCATAGGTATAGCTTTGTGTATTACCTAATGAATCGGTGGCAGTGAATAAATTTCCAAGCTTATCATAGGTATTAAATGTTGTACCCCCTGATGCCGAGGTTGTGCTGATTACTCTGTTAAATTCATCATATTGATTGGCTATCTGAACATTGCCCAAAGCATCGGTAACTGTTAGCACATTTCCGTTAGGGTCATAGGTATAAGAAGTTACTCCGCC
>JAZNJT010000107.1:0-4201 GCA_045578145.1 Acutalibacteraceae bacterium | reverse complement strand
AATATTCCGTTAGGCAGACTTTGGGGTTCATTGTTTTTTGTGTTTATGAGCTTTGCGGCGCTTTCAACAATATTTGCCACCTTTGAAAATATTATTTCCTGTACAATGGATTTATTTGAATGGGGCAGAAAAAAAGCGGCGCTAATTAACGGTGTTTTACTGTTTGTACTTTCACTTCCTTGTGTTTTAGGCTTTAATATTCTGTCAGGCTTCACCCCATTTGGCAAGGGTACAAATATTATGGATTTAGAGGACTTTATAGTTTCTAATATTCTTCTTCCCTTAGGCTCACTTACCTTTGTGCTTTTCTGTACACGGAAAAGCGGCTGGGGCTGGCAAAGCTTTAAGGCTGAGGCAAATGAGGGCAAGGGTCTAAAAATAAAGGACGGTATGAGATTTTATATTTCATATATCCTACCTGTTATAATAATAGTTCTTTTCCTTGTGGGAATATATAATTTCTTTAAGTAAAGCAAAACTGCCGCATTTTTGCGGCAGTTTTTATATTAATATATATATGAGTGCAAATAACAGGGTTTTATCGGTGTTTTCGCTTATAAGAATGAGCAAAAGCCCTAAGATAAGCGCTGTATCGCCGTCAGAGGAAAGACTGTCTAAAAAAGGTATATTAAGTCCGCCTAAAAAAGAGTTTTTGGTTGCAGTGTTTTTTATTTGCGGCTCGGGTGCTTTATGCTCTTGTTTTTTAGGTGGGGGTTCGCGGTTGATTTGTGTAGCTCGGGCGTTCATCTGCCGCATACGCTCTACCGCCGCTTGTTGTTGTTTCTTAAAGTCATTTTCCAAATAAATCACCTATAACTTTAGTAAACCGCTTTCTTTCATAAGCGGCAAAAGCTCTAACATTTTAAGAATTTTAATTGCAGTGTCAACCTTTTCGCGCCTTGGCTCACTAAGATGAGGCTTTAAGGCATTAAGCAACTGTGAGCGTGGGTCGTTGCCTGAGTTTTTAAGCCTTGATATGATAGATATAATAGACTGAATGTCGGCAGCTCCCAAAACACTTCCTAAATCCTCTAAAGGCGAAGTTGGCTTTGCGGCTTCAGAGTTATCTCCCAAAATATTTTCTGCCATTTGCCGCACCCGTTCCATACTTTCGGGGTCATTAAGAATGCCGGCAAGTTTTTCACTTAAATCATCCATTTTTACCTCCGCCAAACAGCTTCATAAGCGCCAACGCCTGAGGACTTTTAAGCACCTTTTCCAAAGCTTCTTTATCATTTAAAACAGCATTTAGCTTTTCTTTTTGCTCAGATGACAGATTGTTTATTAACTTTTCGGTATTACCCTGTGATTTTAATTTCTCAATATCATTAAGGTTTAGTTGGTTAGGATTTTGATTATTCATTGCATTTTCCTCCGTTATCTGTTTTAATATATATGTATATAAAAAAATTTTAGAAGAGGTTTAAGTCTTTTGAGAATAGTAGTAATTTCAGATTCACATAAAAACACTTATATAATAGATAAGATATTATCTCGCGAGAATGAGGCTTTGCATATTTTCTTTTTGGGAGATAATATAGCCGATATAGAGGATTTTGAAATTTTATATCCCGATAAAAAATTTCACGCGGTATCAGGCAACTGTGATTACGGCTCTAATGTTCCTTATGTTAATATAGAAAATATAGAAAACCGCAAAATTCTTTATACACATGGGCATACGTACGGTGTGAAATATGGAAAAGAAAGACTTAAAGAAGCAGCCTATCAAAACGCTTATGACATTGTGCTTTACGGTCATACACACGTATCTGAAATATTATATGAAGACGGTGTGTATTTTGTGAATCCAGGCTCTTGCTCAAGACCTCGAGAGAGCAGGGCTTCGTATGCAGTGATAGATATAACTGATAACGGAATAATGCCTATAATTAAATACTGCTAAAACAAAAAGCCCACCTTCTAGGTGGGCTTAACTGTTGGGATTTATTATTCCTCTGTTTCTTCTGCCTTTTCTTTTGAAAGAATAATATTAACTATAATACCTAAAATTAAAGCGCAAGCAATAGAGGTGATTTGAATTTTACCGAAGGTAAGAGATAAACCGCCAATACCTGCAATAAGAATTACAGAAGCTACGAAAAGGTTACGGTTTTGATTCAGGTCAACCTTTTGTACCATTTTAAGACCGCTTACTGCAATAAAGCCGTAGAGTGCCATACAAACACCGCCCATTACGCAAGACGGAATGGAATTTACGAATGCAACAAAGGGTGATAAGAAAGAAATCAAGAGCGCACCGATTGCGGCGGCAATAATAGTGGTTACCGATGCATTGCGGGTAATAGCAACACAAGCAACAGACTCGCCGTAAGTTGTATTAGGGCAGCCACCGAAGAAAGCACCTGTCATAGAGCCTACACCGTCACCCAAAAGAGTGCGTGAAAGACCCGGTTCTTCTAAAAGGTCATTTTCAATAATCGAAGAAATATTTTTGTGGTCTGCTACATGCTCTGCAAAAACAACAAATGCTACAGGAATGTAAGCCATAGCAACAGTTCCGATATAAGAACCGCTAAGTTCTGAGAAGCCGCCAAGCGCTGTAACAAATGTGAAGTCGGGAAGAGTGATAAAGGTGTTAAGATTTACACCGTCTGCTACTAAGGCGGCAAGTGGTGAGAAATCACAAACCTTTAAAGCATCTATTCCTGCGGCATTACCGATAACTGTGAATATAGCAGCTACAGCATAGCCTGAAAGTATACCTAAAATAAAGGGGATAAGCTTTACCGTCTTTTTACCGTAGGTTGAGCAAACAGTAGTAACAATAAGTGTTACGATGCCGCAAACAATAGCAATAAGTGTTGAGCCGCCTGCATTTGATTTTTGCAGGTCGCCCACTGCATTACCAGCAAGAGATAAACCGATTATTGCAACTGTAGGGCCGATTACAACAGGTGGCATAAGCTTATTTAACCAGCCTACACCTACTAACTTTACAAGAATTGCAATTACTACATATACAAGACCTGCAAGTATAGCGCCAATAATAAGACCTAAATAGCCTACAGATACACTGACAGCACCTGCGAAGGCTGCGGTCATAGAGCCGATGAATGCAAAGGATGAGCCTAAGAAAACAGGACTCTTTTTCTTTGTAAAGAGAACATAAATTAGAGTGCCTATACCTGCACCGAAAAGAGCGGCAGCAGTACTCATTGCGTTTTCGCCTTCGAGTCCTGCGTTTGAATTAATGATTACGGGAACTACTAAGGTAGCTGCCATAATTGCGAGTAATTGCTGAATAGCAAATACAATTAGCTGGGGAAACCTAGGTTTGTCTTCTACTTTGTAGATGAGCTTCATTTTTTACTTCCTCCGTTTTTTCGCATATTTAAAGCAGGGCATATATATTAAATACTATACATATAATATATATGGCCTATTCTTCTAACTAAATATATCACAGGGCATCTTTTTTGTAAAGAAAATTTTAAAAATAAGCATACGATATTTAGTGCTTAAGGTTAAAAATGAGTCTAAATTGCCACTAAAGATGGTATAAAAAGACAATTTTCTGGTCTGAGAGAGGGGGAATTGACCTGAAATTTGTTACTATTCACAAGATTAATGACATAAAATGTCATTAGTAGGCTTTTTTAAAAGGTTACAACTTTGTAACTTTTTAAAATTAGAGTTTTTTTTGGGCAAAAGATACAAAAATGTGCAGTTTTTTGGGTTTGACATCGTTTGGTTTATTGTTTATAATGGCCAAGCGACTTGAGAAAATCAATTTTTTCATACAAAGGAGTTATTGGATGATAGAAAAAATAAAGTACTGTTTTACAAGAGTTTTATCTTGTAAGCGTTTGCGAGTAGGATGTGTAGCGGTATTCTCTGCTATCACCATCGCAGTTGTTACTTTACTTGGCTGCTCCATTTACACCGTAAATGTTTTTGATGGTGAAAATACCTACACAGTACGCACATTAAACACTAATATAATATCTGTTATTTCAGGCGTTGGTCTAAAATCACAGAATTATAAAATCGAGAATACATCTGTTAGAGGCAGAACAACCTCTGTGAAGATTTCATATACATTCCCTGTATATGTGACCTGCGGTGAGAACACCGTGGAAATCGAATTCACAGGCGGCACAGTTGCAGATGCTTTGGAATTAGCTGGTTATACAGTTGACGGTTTCGATTATGTTGAACCGTCTGTAGACACCAAAAT
>JAZNJT010000106.1:0-13598 GCA_045578145.1 Acutalibacteraceae bacterium | reverse complement strand
AACAGCTTTTTCGGCAGCTTTTAAATATCTTTCGGATTCACAGTATCCGTTTTGCTCATTGAATTTAGAAATCAAATCTATATGACCTATTATATCGGCTTTAGTTTTATTAAGCAAATCTGAAACAACTTCAAAATAATCCTCGGCAAAGCTGTCAAAGTCACCGCCGTAAATATTGTCTACTGTATTTTTAGTCCTTTCAGCCGACCAGTCAACATCTAAAAACTTTCCATTTTTTAAAATATTATGCACCGAACCTATTTTATATTCGTAAGAAAATTGGGGTGCTTCTGAATAATAATCCTGCTCGATGCCGCAAAAAATTTTAATTTTATCGCCATACTTTATTTTTAATGCTTCTATTTGACGGATATATTCTTTTTGGTCCTCTGTCGACATATTAATTTCCTTTTCAGGCTCGAAATAGCTGTGCCCCGAAAAACCTAAGGCGGTAAAGCCTTTTTCTATTGCGGCTAATACCATTTCCTCGGGCGTGTTTTTTCCGTCACAAAACACTGTATGCGTATGAAAATTAGTTGTTATCATCGCTTGTCATCTTTTCTTGCTTTACTTTATGGTCTATTATATGGCGTGAGGCTAATTCCTTGCGAACATCATCAACCGAAATACCCATTTCTACCATCATAACCATAATATGATATGCAAGGTCGGCAATTTCATAAACGGTTTCTTTTTTGTCGTTTGCCTTGCCTGCTATTATAACCTCGGTTGATTCTTCACCGATTTTCTTTAGTATTTTATCAATACCCTTTTGGAAAAGGTATGTTGTATAAGAGCCTTCGGGCAAATCCTTTTTTCTGCTTTCTAAGAGCTCGTACAGACTGTCCATTGAAAATTCTGCTTTGCTTTCATTTATAAACAGGGGAGCGGTAAAGCAAGAGTCTGTACCTGTGTGACAGGCGGGACCATCCTTTTCAACCGATATTACCAATGCATCCTTATCGCAATCCGCGGTAATGGATACAATATGCTGATAATTACCGCTGGTTTCTCCTTTTAACCACAGCTCATTTCTTGAACGGCTGTAAAAACACGTTAACTGCTTTTGCAAAGAAATTTCAAGGCTTTGCTTGTTCATATAAGCTAAGGTTAATACCTTTTTTGAAAGACTGTCCACAACTATTGTGGGTATAAGTCCTTTTTCGTCAAATTTCAAATCGTTAATAGTAATCATTTTCAAATCCTCACAGTAATATCATTTTGCTTTAATGTTTCTTTTAAGTCAGAAATCTTAACCTCACCGAAATGGAAGATAGAAGCAGCAAGCCCCGCATCTATATCGGGAATTTCTTTAAATAAAGTTACAAAGTCTTCTTCGCAACCGGCACCGCCCGAAGCTATAACAGGCACGTTTACAGCCTCACATACAGCCTTTAGCATTTCTATGTCAAAACCTTTTTTAACGCCGTCGGTATCAATAGAGTTTACAACAACCTCGCCTGCGCCTAAATCTACACATTTTTTAATCCAAGAAATAGCTTCCATACCTGTGTTCTCGCGTCCGCCCTTAGCAAACACGCGAAATTCACCGTTCACACGCTTAATATCACAGGAAATCACAACACATTGATTTCCGTATTTCTGTGCGGCTTCACGTATGAGCTCGGGATTTTTAATAGCGCCCGAATTAACACTCACCTTATCTGCTCCGCATTTGAGCACACGGTCAAAATCCTCAATTGTGTTAATGCCACCACCCACAGTTAAGGGAATAAAAATATTCTGGGCAACATCTTTAAGTATATCGGTGAAAAGCTTTCTTCCGTCAGAAGAAGCGGTGATATCGTAAAACACTAGCTCGTCTGCACCGCAGTCACTGTAGTATTTTCCAAGTTCTACGGGGGAAGACACATCATTAAGGTTTTCAAAATTAACGCCTTTTACAACTCTGCCGTTTTTAACATCAAGGCAAGGGATTATTCTCTTTGTTATCATTTCGCTACTTCTAAAGCCTCCTTTAAATCAATAGCGCCTATGTAGTAGGCTTTGCCTATAATTGCACCGTATAGGTCAAGCTTTCTTAATGCTTTAATATCTTCTATCGTAGATACGCCGCCTGAGGCAGTTATATCAATAGAAAATCTTTCTGAAAGCTCACGGTATAGCTCACGGTTTGTACCTTTCATTGCACCGTCCTTTGAAATATCGGTACAAATTAAGGTTTTAACCCCTAAGTTCTGCATTTTTTCGCAAAACTCAAAGCAGGTGAATTTAGATTTTTCAAGCCAGCCCTTTATAGCAACAAAACCATCTTTAATATCAACACCAACGGCAATCCTTTCGCCGTATTTTTCTACTGCTTTTTGCAAAAAATCGGGATTTTCAACTGCGGCAGTACCTAAAATAACACGGTCTACACCGCTTTCAAGGTAAGTCTTTACAGTTTCTATTGTGCGAATGCCACCGCCGATTTCTGAGAAGAGAGAGGTTTCATTTGCAATCTGTTTTACAATGTTAATGTTTGGCGTTGTACCGTTCTTAGCGCCCTCTAAATCCACAAGGTGAATATATTTGGCGCCTTTGCTTTCGAAATCACGGGCAATTTCAATAGGGTTTTCGCTATACACGGTCATATTATTATAATCGCCTTTAAAAAGGCGCACGGCTTTGCCGTCATATAAATCAATTGCAGGGAAAAGCTTCATTTTTTACTCCATTTCACAAAAGGCTTTTAAGATATTAAGTCCCACATTTCCACTTTTTTCGGGGTGAAACTGACAACCGAAAACATTTTTATTTGCTACTGCGGCGGTAAGCTCTTTGCCGTATTCGGCAGTAGCTATAAGAGAATCTTCGCACCCATCAGCATAATATGAATGAACAAAATAAACACAGTCACCGTTGTTTATGTATTTAAAAAGCGGACTTTCATTTGATATATGTAGTGCATTCCAACCGATGTGCGGGATTTTAAGATTTTCTGGTATTGTGTTTTCCATAGGAATAACCTTGCCTTTTATAAGACCTAAGCCCTCATACTCACCGTATTCATAGCTTCTTTCAAAAAGCATTTGCATGCCGAGGCATATACCCATTAAATATTTGCCGTTTTGAACTTCTTCAATAACTGTTTTATCAAGACCTGTAGTCTTAAGTTTTTTAACAGCATCACCAAAAGCGCCGACACCCGGAAGAATAAGCTTATCGGCTTTTCTAATAATATCGGCATCTCCGGTAACTATAGTTTCATAGCCAATCTTTTTAAAGGAGGAGGCGAGAGAAAATAGGTTGCCCACTCCGTAATCAATTATTGCAATCATTAAAGTACCCCTTTAGTAGAAGGAATTTCGTTTTCATAACGCTTATCTATTGCTACAGCCTCTTTAAGTGAGCGAGCCACAGATTTGAATGTTCCTTCAATTATGTGGTGAGAATTTTTTCCCTCAAGCTGTTTAATATGTAAGGTGATTTCAGCCTTACGCACAAAACCTAAGAAAAATTCTTCTGCAAGTTCGGTATCAAAGTCACCAACTTTAATAGCGGGTATTTGAAGACTGTAATTTAAGTGACATCTTCCCGAAATATCAATAGCTGAAAGAATAAGGGTTTCGTCCATAGGAAGAATAAAACTGCCATATCGTGTAATACCTTTTTTATCGCCTATAGCCTCTTTAAAGGCTTCGCCCAAGGCAATACCGATATCCTCAACTGTGTGGTGGTAATCAACATAGGTGTCACCGACACAAGTAACCTCTAAATCAAACCTTGAATGACGGGCAAGTAGGGTTAGCATATGGTCAAGAAAGCCACACCCTGAGTTAATTTTGCTTTTACCCGTACCGTCAATATTAAGCTTTAATTTTATATCGGTTTCGTTGGTTTTGCGGTTGATTTCAGCTGTTCTCATTTGTTTTCTCCTAAAATTTCTTTAACCTTTGAGATAAATATTTCCATTTCTTCATAACTGCCTATCGTTATGCGGTTATAGTCCTTAATACGTTCTGCTTTAAAATGACGAACTAAAACTCCTTTATCTTTTAACCTTTTGTAAAGGTCTTCACCGCCTATTTTATCGCTTTTTGCAAACACAAAATTAGCTTTAGATGGCAAAACATAAAAGCCTAATTTTTGAAGTTCCGATACAGTATATTCGCGGTTCCATACAATTTTTTTGCAGTTATCAGTATAATAACCGTTTTCTTTTATTGCATTTTCGCCTGCGATTTGCGTTAAGCGGTTTATATTATATGGATTAGTGGAATATTTAATTTTTTCAAGGTCTGCAATAAGCTCTTTGTCTGCTATTGCAAATCCGAGTCTTGCTCCTGCAAGACTGCGTGACTTTGAAAATGTACCCATGCATAAAAGGTTTTTATACTTTTTTGTAAGCTCAAAACAGGACTCACCGCCAAAGTCAACATAAGCCTCATCAATTAAAACTATGTTTTGAGGATTACTTATAAGTATTTTTTCAATATCATCAAGTGATATTGAAATTCCTGTGGGTGCATTCGGGTTTGCAATTACCACTAACTTATTTTGTCCGCAAAAGGCGTTTATGTCAATAGTAAAATCATTCTTTAAGGGAACAATTGTAGGTTTAATGCCGTAAAGTTCGGCGAAAACGCGGTAAAAGCCATAGGTAATATCGGCAAAGGCAACACCGTTTTGTCCGTAAGCCATAAATGCAAAGTTTAAAATATCATCTGAGCCGTTTGAGAGGAAAATGTTATTTTTCTTAGTGTTATAAAGCTTAGCTACCGCTTCTCGAAGCTTTTTGCACTCGGGGTCGCAGTAAAGTCTTAAATCTTTTATTTCCTGCTCATTGATAGCTTTTATCACGCTTGGCGACGGAGGAAAGGGCGATTCATTAGTATTAAGTTTTATATATTTTTTATCCTGCGGTTGTTCACCTGGTGTGTAAGTCTCAATTTTTTCAAGTCTGTTATTAAGAAAAATACTCATTATTTATCTTCCAATCTAACTGTTGCGCTTTTAGCGTGAGCCGATAAGCCTTCCTTTTGGGCAAAGAATGCAACATCCTCTGCTACCTTGAAGAGAGCTTCTTTAGTGTAGTATGTATACTGTGATTTCTTAACAAAGTCATCTACAGATAGGGGACTCGAAAATCTTGCAGTGCCTGATGTGGGCAGGGTATGGTTAGGACCTGCAAAGTAGTCACCCAAAGCCTCTGGACAGTATCTTCCCATAAAAATACTGCCTGCATTTTTGATTTTATCAAGATAATCAAACGGGTTATCAACGCAAAGTTCTAAATGTTCGGGGGCTATTTCGTTTGACACATCTATTACATCTTTAATACTATCTGCAACAATGATTTTTCCGTTAGTATCAATAGACGTTCTTGCAATTTCTTCGCGAGGAAGTTCGGCTAATTGTTTTTCAATTTCCCTGCTGACATTTTTGGCAAGCTCCATACTGTCGGTTACTAAAACAGCACTTGCCATTTTATCGTGCTCTGCTTGAGAGAGTAGGTCTGCTGCTACAAAACGAGGGTTGGATTTGCCGTCGGCAATAACTAAAATTTCACTAGGTCCCGCAATCATATCGATAGATACAAGACCAAAAACCTGACGCTTAGCCTCTGCAACAAAAGCATTGCCGGGACCTACAATTTTATCAACCTTTGGAACAGTTTGGGTGCCGTAAGCTAAGGCGGCAACAGCCTGAGCGCCGCCAACCTTGAATATTCTGTCCACACCTGCGATTTTTGCCGCCGCTAATATAATGGGGTTAACCTTGCCGTCAGCAGAGGGGGGAGTGGTTATGCAAATTTCACTGCAACCCGCAATTTTAGCAGGAATACTATCCATAAGAACAGTAGAGGGGTAAGCCGCAGTGCCACCGGGTACATAAAGACCTACCTTTTCTATAGGTGTCACCTTTTGACCTGTAACCACGCCGTCCTGCTCATTTATAATAAAGCTATTGCGCACTTGCTTTTTGTGAAATTCACGTATATTTTCTGCTGCTTTTTCAAGTATTTCAATGAATTTAGGCTCAACTAAAGAGAAAGCCTCATCGATTTCATCGGCGGTAACTTCTAATGAGCAAAGCTTTGCCTTGTCAAATTTTTCGCAATACTTAAAAAGCGCTTCATCGCCGTTTGCTTTTACATTATTTATAATATCTGTTACAATATCAGCTACATCAAATGATGTCTTACCTCGGGCAAAAATTTCATCTTTTGAAATCTCACCATATTTCATTATTTTAATCATCGTAAACCACCTGTGCTAAAAGTCCTTTTTTGATTTTTTCTATTCTTTCTGCTTTAAAGCCGAAAGAGGCCTTGTTTGAAATTAGTCTTGCGCTTATCGGTACTATTGTTTCAAATGGCTCAAGATTATTTTCAAGCAGTGTTTTGCCTGTTTCGACTATATCTACAATGACATCGGACAAATCGAGAATAGGCGCAATTTCGATAGAGCCGTTAAGATGAATAATATCAATGTCACGGCATTTTTCTGTGTAGTAGCTTTTCGCTATATTTGAAAATTTGGTTGCAACACGAAGTGTTTTAGAGGTATCGTCACAAAAATCCTTTTTAGCGGCTACTGCCATTCGGCATTTGCCGATATTAAGGTCTAAAAGCTCATATACGTCGGGGGTATATTCAAGCAAAATATCCTTACCTGCAACGCCTATATCTGCCGCACCTCGTTCAACATAAATTGCAACGTCAGAGGGCTTAACCCAGAAAAATCTAAGTTTTTTCTCACTGTTTTCAAAAATCAGCTTGCGGTTGGTTTCTTTAATTGAGGGGCAGTCAAAGCCTGCCTTTTCAAACATATCATAAACCTTTTCACCAAGTCTGCCTTTAGGTAAGGCTACATTTATAAATCCGTCGTCTGCTGCGGTTTCGTTTATTCTTTCAAGTGTATCAAGATAAACCGCAAAGCCAAGAGCTGAAGAACTTCTGCCCATACGTTTCATAAGTTTATCATACTGACCGCCTGAAAGCACACGTGAGGAAATACCGCTTATAAAGCCTTTGAAAATAATTCCGCTGTAATATCCGTTTGCGCTCGCTATTGAAAAATCAATTGCAATTTTATCACTGTAGCTGTTGTTAAGGGTAAGGCAAACACTTTTAAGCTCGTGAAGAGCTTTTTTAGAAGCTTCGCTTTTTGCAATGCTTTCTACCGCATTTAAGGTGTCATTTGCAGTTTTATAGCTTTTGGTAAGACATTTTAAGGAGTTAAATTGCTCTTTGTTTAAAAGTTTTTTAAGTTCGCCTGAGTTTTTCTCATTTATTGCGGTGAATACCTTTGTTTTAATAATTTCTTCTATGCAGTATTCATTAAGTAATGCGTTTATAAGACCTATGTGGCAAAGTTGTAAAACGAAATCTTTTGAAATCATTTCAAGGCTTTTGATGGCTAATTCTGTCACCTCGAAAACATCTTCCTCTGTGATATCGCCAATACATTCAAGGCCTGTTTGCATGATTTCTTTATATGTATGTGAGCTTTCTGAAATCCTGTAAACATTTTCATTGTAATAGAATTTTTCACATTTGCCCTTTTGGTCTTTTGAATTTTTAATAATAGAAAGGGTAACGTCAGGCTTTAAGGCTAAAAGCTTACCGCCAACATCGTTAAAGGTTATAACCCCGTCCGACACTAAAAAATCTTTGTTTTTAGAATAAAGGTCATATTCCTCAAATTTGCTCATTTTAAACTGGCGGTAGCCGTATTTAGAATAGAGACTTCTTAGTGAAAATACCGCCTTTTCTTCAAACTTTAAAATATTCTGGTCAATCTGCATTGTTTTCTAACCTTTCAATAACTGTTTTATATCCGCCGTCGCCGTAGTTGAGAGCCTTGCTGACACGGCAGATTGTAGCGGTGCTGGCGCCTGTTGATTTATTAATATCAACATAGCTTTTGCCATCGCATAAGTTACAGGCAACCTCTAACCTTTGAGCTAATGCCTCTAATTCCTGAATAGTGCATATATCATCAAAAAATGCTGCACATTCATCTGTGGTTTTAAGGGTTAGAATTGCTTTGTAAAGCTTTTCTATATCATTTTTTTCTCTTTTAAGCATAGTAAAATACTCCTGTTTCAAAAATACTTTCACATTCTAACACATCACCGCACTAAAGTCAAGAGTAAATATTAAAGTGTTGCAGGTGAATATAAAATATGTTAAAATCAAAATAAAAAAACAAGGAGTCGTTAAAATGAAATTCAGCGTTAACAGTCCGATACTGTTTCTGATGGTAGGTATTATTATAATTGCAGTGCTGACACAGTCGGTCTACTTTTTGGTGCGTGCGTGGAAACGAGCAAATGAACTTGGTATTTCTAAGAAAACCCTTAAAAAAACAGTTTCCTCTGCCGCTGTCTTCACAATAGCCCCTGCAGTTGCAATTCTTGTGGGTGTTGTGGCGCTTTCTAAGAGTCTTGGTATTGCTCTTCCGTGGCTCAGACTTTCTATTATAGGCTCAATAACATACGAAACAGTTGCCGCTAACAATGCGCTTACGGCTTTAGGCTTGCCATCTGGCTTGCAGATAACAAACCCTGATGTATTTATTACTGTGTTGTGGGTTATGACAGTTGGTATTGCCGCAGGTCTTATTTTAGTGCCGTTTATGACCAAGAAAATTCAAGGCGGTATAAACAAAATCGGTATGAAGGATAAAAAATGGGGTGAAATACTCAATAATGCAATGTTTATCGGTATGATTTCGGCATTTTTAGGCTACGTTTTCTGTGATGTAGGAAATGTTATAAAGGGCGATACCTACGGACTTATCCCTGTTTGCGTTATGGTGGTTTCTGCCGTTATTATGGTAATTTGCGGTCTTCTTTCAAAGAAATATAAAATCGGTTGGCTTACCGATTATGCACTACCGCTTAGTCTTGTAGGCGCTATGGTATCTGCTATTCCGTTTACAAATTGGTTAGGATAGGGGGAAAGTAACAATGAAAAAGAACTTAACATATCTCGAATCTGTCCACCGTGACGGAAGAATATGGGGAATAGCCTTATGTCTTATAATTTTTGCTTTTCCTGTAGCTGTTTCAATAATTTACAGTGCAGTTCCCGAGTGGGAGGGACTGCTTAAAGGCTTAATCGCAACAGTTCCTATGTATTGGGCAGTAGGAATTGTGGAAATCTTCACTTATGTTCCAATGCTTGGCGCAGGTGGAACATATCTGTCTTTTGTAACAGGCAATATCTCTAACTTAAAGCTTCCTTGTGCTATTGATGCTATGGAGCGTGCCGAGGTAAAGCCTACCGATGAGGAGGGAGAAATTATTTCTACAATTGCAATAGCAACATCGTCTATTGTTACAACATTTATCATTCTTGCAGGTGTGGTTTTAATAGGATTTATAACTCCAATTCTTGAAAGCCCTGTTTTAACCCCTGCTTTTGATATGATTTTACCCGCACTCTTTGGAGGATTAGGTGTTGTTTTTGTATCTAAAAACTTTAAAATAGCCATAGCACCTATTATTTTAATGCTTGTGCTGTTTATATTTGTACCCGCTCTTAATGCTGGAACAGTAGGTATAATGGTGCCTGTGGGTGTTGTATTCACACTTATAGTTGCACGTATTATGTATAAAAAAGGAATGCTTTAATATGTGGTATATAATCTTAATTTTAGTGGTTTTGTTTTTTGGTATTATAATTTTAAGAACGTTTAGTTTTACACCTAAAGATAATGTAAAGGTAATAAATGAGAAAATTGATTTTGACGGCGAAAAGGCAATAGAAAATTTGCGTGAGCTTGTGCGTTGTAAAACAGTTTCTTATAAAGACCGCACTCTTGAAGATGAAGCGGAATTTCAAAAGCTTATAGCAAAGTTACCTTATTTATATCCTAATGTATTCTCAAAATGCGAGTATAAGGAATTGGAAGACCGCGCTTTACTCTTTAAATGGGTGGGTAAAAATCACAGCGAGCCTACTGTTTTAATGGCGCATTATGATGTTGTGCCTGTGGATGAGAGCGGTTGGTTAAAACCTGCTTTTGATGCTATATTGGAGGACGGTGTTATATGGGGTAGAGGCACCCTTGACACAAAGGTTACTTTTAACGGTGTTCTATATTCTGCAGAGTGTCTGATAGCTGACGGATTTGTTCCCGAAAACGATATTTATTTCGCATTTTCGGGTGGCGAAGAAGTCAACGGTAACGGCGCTGTAAGAATTGTTGATTATTTCGAGCAAAACGGCATTGCACCCGCGCTAGTTGTTGATGAGGGCGGTGCTGTAGTTCAGAATGTTTTCCCAGGAGTCAGTGCTCCTTGCGGACTTATCGGTATTGCCGAAAAAGGTATGATGGATGTGCAGTATAAATGCAAGTCACAAGGCGGTCACGCTTCTGCACCAAAACCACACACTCCTGTGGGGAAGCTTTCAAAAGCTTGCTGCAAAGTGGAAAGCAAGCCCTTTAAGGCACACCTTACAAAGCCTGTTGCTGAGATGTTTGATACATTAGGCAGACATTCAAATTTTCTCTACCGGATGATTTTTGCAAATTTTTGGCTCTTTAAAGGAATATTGGATATGATTTGCAAGTCTGGCGGCGGAGAGCTTAATGCGCTTATGCGCACAACTGTTGCCTTTACTCAGATGAACGGCAGTAAAGCATCTAATGTTATTCCGCCTGAGGCTGTTATGATTTCTAACATTCGCTTAAATCCAATGGACACGATGGAAAGCGGACTCGAATACATAAAGAAAACAGTAGGGGATAGTGACATTGAAATTGAGGCTTTACACGGAATGAACCCAAGCCGAATTTCCGAGACTTACTGTGATGCTTATAATAAAGTAGCATCTGCTGTGGCATCTACTTGGAAAGGCACAATAGTATCACCATACTTAATGGTGCAGTGTTCTGACAGTAGGCATTACGGCAGAATTTCCAATAAGGTTTATAGATTTTCTGCTATGGATTTAACAAGTGAGGAAAGAGCTACTATTCACGGTCACAACGAGCGTATAAGAGTGGAAACTGCAAAAAAAGCAGTTGAATTTTACATAAGACTTATAAAGCAGTGCTAAAAAACGGCTTACTTTCAAAACGAAAGTAAGCCGTTTTTTATGATAATGCTAATATTATATAAAAAATTGTTGCAGTGCCTAATGAATAAATAAGCATTGGAATAGCATTGATTTTTATAAGCTTGCCCTCCTTGCCTGTAGTGCCTATTGTAGCGCTTGCGGCAACAGCATTATTAATGCAAACCATATTGCCGACAGCCGCGCCTACACATTGCATAGATATAACAAAAACTGTTGGCAGGTCAAGAACTGTAGCAGTGTTGAATTGAAGATTTGAAAACAAATTCATTGAAACTGTGGCAGATCCCGAAACAAAAGCGCCCAAAACTCCAATAAAAGGTGCTATAAGAATATAAAGTCCTTTACCTACCTTTGATAGTGTATCAGCCATTTCGTCCAACATACTTGTTCCGTCAATTTCTTTGTATTTCATAACCTCAACAAGAGCCAAGCCAAAGAGCAAGGCCAAAGCTGCGCCCGAAACCTGTTTGATGGTATCTATCCAGGATTGTTTTATTTTCTGCTTATCCATTTTGTGAATAAGGTTTGTGATAAGAGCAACTATTACAAAGAAAGTGCCTGGTAAATACGCCCATTTCAAGCTCCAATCAAGTTTTTCGAAACCGAATAGGTTATCAATCTTTATAACAAAAGGAACACCGCCTGTTAGCAAGCCTTTTAACTGTAACTGAGGTATACGGGTTATAACAAGAATTAAGGCAATTATAATATAAGGAACCCAAGCCATAGCAACTGACATTTCAGATTCCAAAATGGGAGATACCTTATTTGTAGCAAGCCAGTCCTTGTCCCAACTATTAGGTTTACCGAAGTCCCAAGCTTTTTTGGGAACCAAAAAGCCTTTCTTTGCGGCTATGACAGTAATGGCTATAGCAAATAAAGCGCCTAAAAGTGAGGCAAATTCATAACCGATAAAAATTGAAATTAAAAGCATTGGAACTGTAAATGAAAGACCTGTAAATAATGCAAAGGGAGCGGCTTCTAATGCGGGTTTAAAGGATTTTTCTTTACTAAAAAGCTTGGTTGTCATTAAAAGAACTATAAGAGGGAGCAATGTGCCAATAATGGTATGGGGCAGTGCAGTCCAAAAAGAGAAGTCTTTTATAAAAGCATCGTCACCTGATAACTCTAATGCATTTAGAGCAGAGGTTACAGGCGTTCCAACAGCGCCGAATGAAACGGAAGTAGAATCGAAGATAAGTGTTATCATAGCGGCAGAAAGAGGTGGAAATCCTAGTGTTACAAGCAGCGGACCTGCAAGTGCAGCGGGAGTTCCAAAGCCAGCCGCGGCTTCTATAAAGGAGCAAAAGCAAAAGCCTATAATGCAAGCCTGAACGCGTTTATCAGGGCAGATGTTTTTAAAACCGCGGTTAATGGCGGAAGTGGCACCCGATGCTTTTAGTGTATTCATAACAAGTATCGCACCGAAAATAATTATTAACACATCAAGGGAACTTAGCATTCCGTAAACCGAACTTGCAAGTAATGCATTAAGCTCAATATCCCAAAAGCAAAAACCGAATATACAAGCCATTACCCAAGAAATGAGTAAGCACCATTTTGCAGGCCAGTTAAACACCATCATTAAAACAAGAGTGATTAAAATTGGTAAGAAAGCCAAAATAGCTAACATACAAAGCCTCCATAGTGCATATTGCGAAAGTAAACTTATAAATAAAGTTTACCCTGAAAGGCTGTTAAAAATCAAAGTAATAGTATTTTTGTTTTAATGTTTGGTATAGTTAAAAATTAAAAATTCCAAACTAAACCAAAAGGTTTAATTTGGAATTTCTTGGTCTGAGTAGCGATATAGTAATCAAGCGGTAATCCGCATAAATACTGGGTTTTTCGCAGCCATAAACGGTACATATCTATAATTTTCTCGAAAATATCACTTAATATTTTCTATATATCTGCATTTAGGATAGTTGGAACATCCATAGAATTGTTTGCCTGCATTAGCCCCTCTCGTAGCGATTCTAATAATTAAATCAGCACCGCACCTTGGGCATTTTAATTCTTGGTTTGTTTTTGCTGTGTTTTCAGTTTCTTGACTAACGGTAGACAGGTTTTCGCTTATATCATTGTTTGTTTGCGTTGTATATTCAGGCACATCAACTTGTTGTATTGGAGTAGGATTTATCTTGTTGTGAATATTTGTTATATGCTGGACTTTCGTAGTTTCATCTATTTGTGTGCAGGGATAAAGTTTGTTATATATATTAGAAATCTCTTCCGTACTCAATAGATTTTCTTGAGATTGATTGCAAATAGCAGATACTACGGGGTTAACATTATAGCGATTAATAACACTAATATCATCGCTTGTGATTTTTACATTTTTCAAGGTGCATCTATCAGAAAACACAATGATTGACCTAACAGGAATATCAGTACCAAGAAATGCTCTTAAATGTTTTATATGTGAACGGTTTTGCATTATGGGATTATAGAAATTTTCCTTATGACTTCTTCCTCTGCCGGAGGGGAGAGTTTGATACAAATTTTTTTGGTTCTCACTGCCGAAAATCCAACCGCTATAGTTTTTACTTTCAAAGAC
>JAZNJT010000105.1:0-2523 GCA_045578145.1 Acutalibacteraceae bacterium | reverse complement strand
GAAATTATAACAGACCACAAAATAACGTATCCCGAAAATATCACAGCAAGCGCGGCTATTAACAGAGAAAGCCATATCGGCGAGCCTAATATTAAAAAGATTATTTCCCAAATTCTAAGTGTTTTTTTTGGCCTGATTTTTTCTTTGACAAGCTTTTTAAGTGGAATATCTGAGATTATTTGAGATACTATTTCTTTCACATTACCTATCTCATAAACAGCCTCTGGTTCTGAGTACCCGTCTTCTATTAGGTCGTCAATCAATTCACTGTAAAAAGCCAAGTATTCGTCAATATCAGCCTTGGGTAAGCCGTTTAAACCGTTCTGAAGGTTCGAAAGAAATTCTTGTTTATTCATTATCCTTATCCTCCTTAGTAACAAATTTATATATAGAAAGAATTTCTTTCCACTCTTGTTTAAAATTTCCGAGCCTTTTTTGTCCCTCAGCGGTAATGCTGTAGTATTTACGCAGTCTTCCGCTATGCTCGGCAGTTCTCACTGTCAGCATATTTGCCGTTTCTAAACGCTTTAAAATGGTGTATAGGGTTGATTCTGACAGTTTGATATAAGGTTCCATATCTTTTATGATTTTATAGCCGTATGAATCTTCGTCCTTAATTGCGGCTAATACGCAAACATCTAAGAGACCTCGCTTTAACTGAATATCCATACAATACCTCCTTTTATGCAATACATCATATCACGAAGTATAGCGTTTGTCAATAAAAATATCGGCAGAGAGATTTTTCCCTGCCGATTATTTTTCCTTTCTTAATTTTTCAATTTTATCGCGCAATATGGCCGCGTGTTCAAATTCAAGAATTTTAGCCGCTTGCTTCATTTCATAGGTAAGGCGCTTGATTTCAGCCTCGCGTTCCATTTTACTAAGCTTAGAAATAGGCTTTTCTTTATCGACTTTAGTTCCAATTTCAAGTATTTCGTGAACATCTTTAATAATGGTTTTAGGTGTAATTCCGTGTTCTTCATTATACTTTTGCTGTATGGCGCGGCGGCGCTCAGTTTCGTTTATAGCGCGCTCCATTGAGGGTGTAACACTGTCAGCATACATTATAACCTCGCCCTCGGCGTTACGCGCGGCTCTGCCTATTGTTTGCACAAGTGAGGTTTCGCTTCTGAGAAAGCCCTCCTTGTCAGCATCAAGAATTGCAACGAGGGATACCTCGGGTATATCAAGACCTTCTCTTAGCAGATTAATACCAACAAGAACATCGAACTCACCAAGACGTAAATCGCGGATAATTTGCATTCTTTCAATGGTATCAATATCATAATGCATATAACGCACCTTAATGTCAAGGCTTTCGAGGTATTCTGTGAGGTCTTCAGCCATTTTTTTGGTGAGCGTTGTAATAAGCACACGCTCTTTTTTTGAAGTGCGGATATTTATTTCAGAAACCAAGTCGTCGATTTGCCCGTCAACAGGACGCACTGAAATCTTAGGGTCAAGCAATCCGGTAGGACGTATTACCTGTTCAACTATTTGTGAAGCATGGTCTTTTTCAAAATCGGCAGGTGTTGCAGAAACAAAAACCGCCTGATGCACGTGAGAGTAAAACTCCTCAAAATTAAGCGGTCTGTTATCAAAGGCAGAGGGTAGACGGAAGCCGTACTGCACAAGATTTTCCTTTCGCGCTCTGTCACCGCCGTACATACCGCGTACCTGAGGCAGAGTAACGTGAGATTCATCGACAAATATGATGAAATCATCGGGGAAATAATCAAGTAGGGTAGAGGGGGTACTGCCAGGCGCTCTACGGGACAACACGCGCGAATAGTTTTCAACACCCTTACAGGTTCCGATTTCACGTAACATCTCAACGTCGTATTCTGTGCGTTGACGAATTCTTTGCGCCTCTATAAGCTGTTCGTTATTTATAAAGAATTTTACCCTTTCTTCCATTTCATCCTTAATTTCTGTAAGCGCTTCTTCCAACTTATCCTGTGGAACGATATAATGTGAAGCGGGGTATATTGCTATATGGGAAAGAAAAGCTTTAATTTCACCTGTCAAAGTGTTGATTTCTGAAATTCTGTCTATTTCGTCTCCGAAAAACTCAACTCTTATTGCGTTCTCCATTGAATATGCGGGAAAAATCTCAACAGTATCACCGCGCACTCGGAATTTGTTACGAATGAAATTAATATCATTACGTTCATACTGCAGGTCAACTAATTTTTTAATAAGCTCATCGCGGTTTTTCTCCATACCCTGTCTTAAAGAAATAACCATATTTCTGTAATCGATAGGGTTACCGAGTGAGTAGATACAGGAAACCGAGGCTACTATTATAACATCTCTGCGCTCACTTAGTGCACAAGTGGCAGAGTGGCGAAGCTTATCAATTTCATCGTTGATAGCAGAATCTTTTTCAATATAAGTGTCAGTGCCCGGTAAATATGCTTCGGGCTGATAATAGTCGTAATAGGAGACAAAATACTCCACCGCGTTTTCGGGGAAAAATTCGCGAAATTCACTGCAAAGTTGCGCAGCAAGGGTTTTATT
>JAZNJT010000104.1:0-6650 GCA_045578145.1 Acutalibacteraceae bacterium | reverse complement strand
TGTAAATCGTCACCATTAGCATCAATCACTCCGCCTTTACACATCAGTAATGAAATATGCGGATTCTCATCCATTACTCTATTCATTTTTTCGATTTTATCTTCTCGCCAAATATCATCTTGGTCGCAAAGATAAATCAGGTCGCAATCACACAATTCCATTGCATGATAAAAGTTTTGAGCATATCCTAAGTTTTTGGGATTTTTATAAAGCTTCCATTTATCTTGCAATGAATATCTGTCAATATAATCATTCACTATATCAACAGTGTTGTCTGTGGAACCATCGTCACACAAAACAACCTGATTAGGCTCAACCGTTTGTAACCTTAAAGTATCTAATTGTTTTTCAATGAATTTAGCTCCGTTATATAACGCAATTGCAATTGATACAGTCAAGTTTATATCTCCTTTTTAGTGGAAATTATTTCATTTACAACATTTTCCCAAGTGTTGTTGCCTTCCTCAACCTTTTTAAAGGTATCAATACGCTCTATCTCTCCTGAAACTACCTTTTCAATCAAGAAAGCCAATTCCTTAGGTTCAAAAGGATTAAAGTAATAAACATTTTCATAACCGTTTAATACTTCGTGCGCATAATCACAGTCCGCCGCCAAAACAATGGCACCCATTTGGGCCGCCTCTATTAGAGGATAGCCAAATGTCTCAATATATGACGGGAAAATCAGTGCGCCCTCACATAAGTTGGCAAAAACCTCATTTCTGGGAATTTGACCAATATATTTAATGTTTCGCTGAGTATCTCCGTCAGAAACAGTAACTTTGACTGTGAAATCAAGATTTTTGCTTTCAAGAATTTTGCATGCCTCGTATATACAAGAAATATTTTTATAGGGCATAGCAGATGTCGGATAAAAAAACAGGTTGTTTTTTCTTGTTACATCTACGCGTAAGTTTTCGGAATTTTCAATATTAGGGGCGATTTTAACAATTTTTTCTTCACTTACCGAACATTTTTTATTTATCGCTTTTCTCATCCACTCAGTCTGAACTATAAGCTTATCGGCCTTCTTTGCAGACAAGAAAATGGTTTTCCCTATCAAATGTTGATAAACCGCCATTTTTCTTTCATCTTTTTTGAAAAAAGAATAATTTTTAACATCCTGGAACGGCAACGGTTGGTGTTCATAAACCGTCTGCGGAACATCTACACCGTGAATCAAGGTGTTTTGCAAAGAAAAAACACAGTCAGCACCCAGATCTTTTATTAGCTTTCTTCCCGTTACAAAATCAAATATCAGCCTTTTTATATAACTTTTCTTTATTTCCGGCAGCTTAATTACATGAATATTCTCGGTAGGCTCTATATAATCATCACAAACCAAAAAGAACCACTCATTTTCTTTGTCGTTCTCTTTAACATACTGATAAAAGTCTTTTAATACCGTTAATACTCCGCCGGAGCTGGCAGCAATGTCATTAACTACAATACGCATATTAATCTCCGTTCCGTTAAAAAAGATGTTATTTAAATCCCTATAACTGTTTCAACAAATCTTTTCGGTGAATATTTGTACAAAATATCTTCTTCTACAGGAAGATACGAGGTTTCGAAAAAACTTTCATCTATCCTAGGTTGTTTTCTTTCTATAAGAAGAAAATTATTTTTATTATAAAAATCAAAGCCTTTAACGTAAGGATTTGTGGTAATTATCTTCTTTTTCATAGGAAGCATTTCAATAGGACGGGTTGTGATGCCGTATTGTTTAGGATGCTCTATATCCAAAACACATCTGCTTTTATTATAAATACGGCATACTTCTTCAGTTGAAAGTGAATTAAAATGAATTTCCTTAAGTGAAATATACTTGTAATCCTTATTTGTCAGTTTGTTAAACAAGAAAACAAAAATATGCGGGGAATAAAAATAAGTAAAGCATTTTCTTCCCATTTGCTCACACTGTTCTTTAATCTGCTTAACTATTCTAGGCCTCATTGAATGCGCCGTACCGATAAAAGCCGCATCATACTCAAAGTTTTCTGTTTCTTCAACATTTGTGTACTCTTTACCGTAAGGAACTGGAAGAAAAGGTAAGTCATATTTTTCAGAATCACTTGGGTCAAAGGTAAGCACTCTGTCATAAAGTGAGATTTTCTTTTCTCCATCAGGCACGTTTGCCACAGAATCCCAAAAATATAAAATCATTTTTGCCAATGGGAAAGCCTCTCGTAGCATAGCTACTTCTTTTTCGGCCATTGCCTCACTCTTTACTACAAAAATATAATCAAATTGCTTGTCCTTATTTTCTTTTATAACCCTTTTTATATATTTCCTTACAACCGGTTTGTAAAATTTCAAATTAAGCCTTAAAGCCGCTTTGCAAATAAAACTTTTGCTAGGTCTTTCATCGTAAAGACACACTTCAAAACCCTCATCGCGAAATGCCGATGCCATTCTGTTTTCATACCCAAAAAAAGTGGGACAAAACATTAAAATTTTTTTACCATTAAGGACCATTAAAAACGCCCCTTTTGTTTTTATAATTTATCAAACATAGTTTTGTTTAAGTTATATGGCCGTATTATTTTTTTACATTAAAACCAAGCTTAACACTTAAAGTCAACAATTTTTTACATAATATTTGTTTAGAACTATTATATCACAGTACGATATAAAAAACAAGATAAAATCACTTTCGTTTGTAAATCAAAAGCTTACGTACTAAAAAATTATAAAGAAAAACTATAACAGTGGCTAAAATTTTAGAAAACATTTGATTAAAGCTTAATAAATCAATCGCAATCCACATAATTAATAGATTTAGCAGAAGCCCCATTATACTTGCAATATAAATACTTGCTATTTCTTTTAAAAATGATAATTTATTGTCCTTGAAAACCAAAATCCTGCCTGCAATCCAATTTACGAAGGTTGATAAAATATATGCTATAACAGTTGCTTCAACATAGTAAATAAAGCACATATCAAGAATAAAAAATATTATCCACTCACTTGCCGTAGCAATACCGCCTACTACTACATAAAGCAAAAAATCTTTGATATTATTCTTTTGCATTATCCACACTCTCACCCATAATTACTACCTTTATAGTATACCATAATATAGATATGAGAACAAGAAAAATACGGTTTTATATTAACTTTTAAATAGTAATATGTTATAATATTAAAAATTAATTCAAGGTGGTTTTTTCTATGAGTTTTAATAATGTAATGATTTTGGGCGACAGTTATTCTACCTTTAAGGGTTATATACCCGACGGATATGCTATTTACTATTCAGAAGAAGAAACTGATAAAACAGACGTGAGAAATGTCACTGAAACCTGGTGGCATCAACTCATTTCTGAAACAAACTCCACACTTGTTTTAAATAACAGTTGGTCAGGCTCAACTATATGCTATTCAGGTTGGCACAACACCGACAGTTCACAAACACATTCATTTATTTATAGATTCCTTTAGCTTAAAGAACAAGGCTTTTTCAAAGAAAATAAAATTGATACCATGTTTGTTTTTGGTGGCACTAACGATAATTGGATTGGCACCCCTTTAGGTCCTATAATGTTTTCAAACTGGCAAAAACAGGATTTGTATTCTGTTATGCCTGCAGTAACATATCTTTTCACCATTATAAAAGAGGAACTGCCATTAGCAAAAATTTTCTGCATAATAAACACTGAATTAAATCCCGAGCTTGTAACAGGTTTTAAAATCGCCTGCGAGCATTACGGAATAACTGCAATTGAACTGAAAAATATTGAAAAACAAAACTGTCACCCAACTGTTGAAGGTATGAAAACTATTAAAAATCAAATTTTAAACAATCTATAAAAAAAGTCAGGAATCAAAGATTCCTGACTTTTTATTTTACTCAACAGTTGTATAAACAACTTCATCCTGTGGGATTTCTTCTGCCACTTCATCATCGTATGAAGATGGATTGATTTCCTCACACTTCATACCTGTACCTGCAGGCACAAGCTTACCGATAATAACATTTTCCTTGAGACCAAATAACGGATCAACCTTGCCCTTAATAGCAGCTTCGGTAAGAACACGTGTGGTTTCTTGGAAGGATGCGGCAGAGAGGAAGGATTCTGTTGCTAGTGAAGCTTTTGTAATACCAAGCAAGGTAGCCTGATAACTAGCCTTAGTAAGTCCTTCTTCACCCGCAGCGATACGTCCCTCAACAATCTTGTTTGCATCTGCAATCTCTTTATATTCATAGCTTACATTCTGCAACAAGTCTGTTGAGCCGGCATCGGTAATGCGAAGTTTCTTCATCATCTGACGAACAATAACCTCAATATGCTTATCGTTGATGTCAACACCCTGGGTACGATATGCATTCTGAATTTCAGCAATAATATACTGCTGTACAGCCTCAGGTCCCTGTGCCTCTAAAATATCCTGAGGATATTTAGCGCCAGGTATCAACATATCACCTGCATTAACAAAATCGCCATCTGCAACCAAAGGTCTGATTCCGTAAGGAATAGTAACCTTTTCTTCGGTTTTAAGTTCATCATTTGTAATGATAATAACATTGCTCTTCTTTTCTTCTGCAATACGAACAGTACCCGAAATCTTAGCAATAAGACCGCAACGCTTAGGTCTGCGAGCCTCGAAGAGCTCTTCAACACGGGGAAGACCCTGTGTAATATCTTCTGTAGATGCGATACCGCCTGTATGGAAGGTACGCATTGTAAGCTGAGTACCAGGCTCACCGATAGACTGAGCAGCCACGATGCCTACAGCCTCTCCTGTGGTTACAGGCTTAGCGGTTGCAAGGTTACGTCCGTAACACTTCTTACATACGCCATGGTGGCTATGACAGGTAAGAACAGAACGAATTTCAATTCTTTCAATGCCTGCATCAACAATCATCTTAGCGGCATCGCCCGTAATCATATCTTCCTTGCTCCAGATAACCTCACCTGTTTCGGGGTGAACAGCATCGTGAAGCAAATATCTGCCCTCAAGACGTTCAACTAACGGCTCTAAGATATGGTTGCCATCCTTAATATCAAATACGGTAAGACCTTCTTCGGTTCCGCAATCATCCTCACGGACAATAACATCCTGAGCAACGTCAACAAGACGGCGGGTAAGATAACCCGAGTCAGCGGTACGAAGCGCCGTATCAGCAAGACCTTTACGCGCACCACGTGAAGATATGAAATATTCCATAACGTTTAGACCTTCACGGTAGTTAGCACGAATCGGAACTTCAATAACCTTACCTGCGGTATTAGCAATAAGTCCGCGCATACCTGCAAGCTGTCTGATCTGGCTCATAGAACCACGGGCACCTGAGTCAGCCATCATAAAGATGGGATTGAACTCATCAAGGTTGCCCTTAAGCGCATCAGCAACATCTTCAGTAGCCTTGTTCCAGACTTCAATTATGTGACGGCTACGCTCATCGTTATTAATAAGACCTCTACGGTAATCACGTAAAACATTATCAATCTGCTTTTCAGCATCTGCAAGAATTTCTTTCTTAGCAGGAGGGATAACAGCATCAATAACCGCAACTGTAACTGCACCCTTTGTAGAATACTTAAAGCCTGTAGCCTTTATATTATCAAGCACAATAGCAGACTCACTTGTGCCATGCAAGGTAATGCAACGGTCGATAATTTTACCAAGCTGTTTTTTGCCAACCTTGTTCTGAATAATATCATCATTGCTTTCAACGACATTTTTGCTCTCATCACGAAGCTTAAAGCACCATTCAAGGTCAAACTTATGAGCATCTTCTTTACGGTTAACAAATCCTAAATCCTGAGGAATAGCCTCGTTAAAGATTATAAAGCCTACTGTACACCATACAAGCTTAGAATTACCGTCCTCATCAGACATGCGCACACGTATAGGCGCGTGAAGTCCAATTACACCGTCGTTATAAGCCATTATTGCCTCATTCTTATCACGGAATACCTTATTTGTTCCAGGCTCATCTGCTTTAACAAGTGTTAAATAGTAAGAGCCAAGTACCATATCCTGAGTAGGAACTGCAACAGGCTTGCCGTCCGAAGGCTTTAAGAGGTTATTAGCAGCAAGCATTAAGAATCTTGCCTCTGCCTGAGCCTCTGCTGAAAGCGGTACGTGAACAGCCATCTGGTCGCCGTCGAAGTCAGCATTATAAGCCGTACAAACAAGCGGATGAAGCTTTAACGCCTTACCCTCAACTAATACAGGCTCAAATGCCTGAATACCCAAACGGTGAAGTGTAGGCGCGCGGTTAAGGAGAACCGGATGCTCCTTAATAACCATTTCGAGAGCGTCCCAAATCTCAGTTGAAGCGCGCTCAACCATTTTACGAGCCGATTTGATATTTACAACCGCCTTGGTTTCAACAAGACGCTTCATAACAAAAGGCTTAAAGAGTTCAAGTGCCATTTCCTTAGGCAAACCACACTGATACATCTTTAGTTCAGGACCTACAACAATAACAGAACGTCCCGAATAGTCAACACGCTTACCGAGCAAGTTCTGACGGAAACGTCCCTGCTTACCCTTGAGCATATCAGAAAGAGATTTAAGTGCACGGTTATTTGGGCCTGTAACAGGCTTACCGCGTCTGCCGTTGTCAATAAGAGCGTCAACAGCTTCCTGCAGCATTCTCTTTTCGTTGCGTACAATTATATCGGGAGCTCGCA
>JAZNJT010000103.1:0-2509 GCA_045578145.1 Acutalibacteraceae bacterium | reverse complement strand
TAAGGCTCTTGAAATAACGTATAATAAAAAGGCTGATACATATCACCCTCATTTCCACGTTGTTCTTGCTGTTCCTAAAGGTTATTTCACTGGTCGTGATTATATCAAGCGTGATGAATGGCTGCAGCTGTGGCAGAAGTCAATGAAAAATCCGAACATTACCCAGGTTGACATCAGACGAGCTCGCCCCAAAGATTGTGCAGAGTATCAAGACAAGGCTGTCAGCCTGCAGTCAGCTATTGCAGAAGTTGCAAAGTATACTGTAAAAACTAATGATTATCTTTTCCCCGAAGATTTGATAACAGATAGAGTTGTTTGCACTCTTGCGAACGCTCTCCAGGATAGACGTTTAACAGCTCTTGGCGGTTGCTTTGCTGAAGCTCATCAGAAACTACAGCTTGACGACTGCGAAGAAGGTGACCTGATTCACATTGACGGTGAACTGCGTGCCGATGTAACAATGCAAATATTCAGATATGGTTGGAGCTCTGGAGCTTATAAGCTTCTTGAAGTCCTTGAAAAATCACCTGCAGAAAGTGGGGTGATTTGATGAAGTATATTGAAATGCCCTTGAAAGCGTTTGTAAAACTCTTTCCAGGTGTCCTCGATGAGCTCCCAACTCTCAACTTTCTTCTCAACGATGAAAAATACCTGGTAAGATATGACGGAAGCCGCATTGAATTTGGCTACAAAGAAGATGCCTGGCTCATAGCTTAACGTGCTTATAGCGATAGACCAAATTGGTCTTTAGTCCATACTTTTACGCTCCTTGAAATAAAGCCCTGCATTACTTGCGGGGTTTTTATTATATCCCTTGCAAAAATCCCCCCCTTTTCCTCTAATCGGCAATCAACCCCTTTAGGGGCAGGGGCACGGGGGGTTCCGGGGGGTGTCCCCGCCGTCCACACAGAACGATTTGGACGACTGAACAACATCACGGAAAAACATATCTTTTCACGACTGATTTTGAACCAGGTCAAAACAGATATTGGGTAAAAGTATCTGTTATGACATAACTTGAAAAAATTTTCAAAAATCTATTGACAATATATATATTTTAGGTGTATAATATACACATAGTCTAATTGAAAGGTTTTGATATTATGACAGAACGTAAAATGCCCGACCATATCAAAGAGGATTGGAGCAATCTCCCCGAAGTTGTTGAACAGTTCCGACAGCTCGGTAGAAGTGATACTCATATTCTGGAAACGCTTATCCAGGTCGTTAAATCTCAAAACCAGTCACGACATAACTTTGCAGAATTTGACTATAAATTCAATCTTTGAAAGGTGGTGTAAATAATGGCTAAAGTTCAAATTACTATCGATGACGAGCTTTTGAAGCGTGTTGACTTCTACGCTGATGATAATTATATGAGCCGTTCAGGGCTTCTCTCTGTTGCGGTTACTCAATATCTGAACGCTAATGAAATGATAAACGCTATTACTCGAATGGGTATTGCAATGGAGAAGATTGCTGACAAAGGAGAAATTGACGAACAGACTCAGCAGGAACTCCAGGACTTCCAGCGTATTTGTGCTTACTTAGGGGCTCAGAATACTTCAAAAGTTCAGTGAATTTTTTGTGCCTGTTTCCTTATCTTGATACTATAGAAACATCGCGGCATTTTGAAATTGATACTTTGCGGCTATATATAGCCTAAAAGTGCCAATTTTGATGTATATTTTTTTTGAAGAAAAAGAGGTGAAATTGATTTGCAATCTGAAAAAGAAAAAGAGCCCCTCGAGGACCAGTCGAGAAGCTCAAATCTTACAACAGATTGTTGTAACCACAGACCAAATTGGTCTGTCAAATCTCATAATGATTATACAACAAATTGTTGTAATTGTCAAACCAAAATAATACCAAATGAGTACCAAAGTGGTACCACTCCCGAAACGGAAATAAAAGAGAAATTCGAGCCGAAGAAAATCAAGTCAGAAGCTCTTGTGCTTTCGTTCATTCGCCTGGGCTTTGATAAACGAGCCGATAGAGTAGCGAATTGTGGCACTTTGCTTGAATTTGCTCGGACTTCATCGGAATGCGGTGGTGGTGCTCCAGGGGGCTCCCCTGGGGGTGCGCCTGGAGCTCACGCAACCGATAAGACGAGTTTCAAGCTCCACAAAGCTAACTTCTGCCGTGATAGGCTCTGCCCTATGTGCAGTTGGCGACGTAGCTATAAAATTTTCGGTCAGATTTCGCAAATTATGAACTTGATTTGCAATGACTATGAATTTCTTTTCCTTACACTTACCATTCCAAATTGTGAAGCTGAGGAGCTCGACAGCACGCTTACAGAGCTTAACCAGGGTTGGACACGTCTTATTCATAGACAAGCCGTTAAACGCATTTTAAAGGGCTTTTTTAAGGCTCTTGAAATAACGTATAATAAAAAGGCTGATACATATCACCCTCATTTCCACGTTGTTCTTGCTGTTCCTAAAGGTTATTTCACTGGTCGTGATTATATCAAGCGTGATGAATGGCTGCAGCTGTGGCAGAAGTC
>JAZNJT010000102.1:0-3699 GCA_045578145.1 Acutalibacteraceae bacterium | reverse complement strand
AATAATCGAAAGCACCAGCATTGCCATCATAGCACCCATATCAACCGAACCGTAACCACCCTTTAAATACTGAATTGCAATAGGTATAGTTTTATAATCATTTCCTATTACAAGGTATGGCAAAAGGTAGTCATTCCAGATCCACATGGTATTAAGAATAGCAACGGTAATGGCGGTTGGGGTTAATACAGGAAAAACCACACGCCAGAAAACCTGCAGAGTATTGCAGCCGTCAATGGTGGCCGCCTCTTCTATACCCAATGGCACAGTTTTTATAAAGCCCGAAAACATAAATACTGAAAGCCCTGCACCAAAGCCAAGATAAATAAGAATTATTCCTAAGGGGTTATCAAGTCCCAGAACATTAGCTGTTTTGGACATAGTAAACATAACCATCTGGAAAGGCACTATCATCGAAAATACAAGGGAGTAGTAAATAAGGGAATTTAGTACGGTTTTAACCCTTGTTATATACCAAGCAGTCATAGATGTGAAAATTATTATAGCCGCAACTGAAAAAACGGTTATAAAAAGTGACCAGAAAAATGCCAAAGGAAAACCCGTGTTTTTAATTCCTACCGTATAATTCGAAAATCCTGTAAAGGTTTCGTGTGTAGGAAGTACAAAGGGAGTTGCCGCTATTGAAAATTTTAGTTTAAATGAATTTATAAGCACAATAAAAACGGGAAAAAGAAAAAGAACAGAAAATATTAAAAGAATTATAAAGAAAAGTCTGTCTATAAATTTTTCGCTCATTAATGCTCAACCTCTTTTCCGCGGGTGAATTTTAATTGTGCCAAGGCAATGATTGCTACAATGATAAAGAATATTACTGCTTTTGCCTGACCTACGCCCTCGTAACCGACCCTCGAATAAAAGGTGTTGTAGATATCAAGCGCTACCATTTGCGTTCGGTTGGCAGGCGCGCCTGCCGTAAGACTTAAGTTCTGGTCAAACAGTTTAAATGAATTGGTGATGGTTAAAAATAAGCAGATGGTAATTGATGGCATAACCGATGGAATAGTTATTTTTCTGAGAATGGTAAATCCGTTTGCGCCGTCAACACGGGCGGCCTCTAAAATATCGGTGGGTACATTCTGTATTCCTGCTATATAAATTATCATTGTATAGCCAATCATTTGCCAGTTCATAAGGATTACAAGTCCCCAAAAACCGAAATCGGCATCAGAGGTAATAGAATAGCCGAAATTGTAAAGCACACCGTTTATTATAACCTGCCATATATAACCCAGAACAATACCGCCTATAAGATTAGGCAAAAAGAAAACTGTTCTGTAAAGCTTTGTGCCTGGCACGTTTCGGGTTAGCATCAGTGCCAGCGAAAAGGCTAAAAGGTTTATGGTTATAACAGAAATTACAGAGAATTTTATAGTAAACCAAAGCGCAGGCAAAAAGGTGGTGTCGTCACGGAATGCGCGGATATAGTTGGAAAAACCTACAAATTGAGCATTACTTACGGTTGTGAACTCTGTAAAGGATAAGAAAAGTCCCAAAACAAAGGGTATAGCAAATGCTATCAGAAAAGCGGCAAGAGTTGGTAAAACAAAAATTAAAAAATAACGTCTGGAAACTGTTCTCATTAACCTCGCTCACTCTTCCATTTATCTGTTATTGTTTTTCTTACATCTTCCCATTTTTTTCCTCCCTGCACATAATCGAGCAGTCCACTGCCGACATCTTTTTTAAAGGCTTCACTTGGGAAAGCGGTGAATGTCCAAGGAATGTTTTTAATCGATTCATCGTTCATATACCGTGAAATTTCTTTTGCTAACGGGTCGTTGGGAAGCTCGGACTCTGAAAAGGTATTAAATGGTGTTATAAATCCCAATTTTTCGGTTACATACTTCTTGCCCACATCACTTGAAAATAACCATTCTAAAAAAGCGAGTGATTCTTTTTGCTGATTTTCGTCGGCATTTTTGTTTATGGCGAAATAGTTTTCTGTGCCTATGCATAGTCCTTGCCCTTTTTCGCCTTCTATACCGGTATAGATAGGAAGCATTTTAATGTCACTTTCTTTAACTGTATTGCCCTCAACACCAGAAATCTGCGACCAAGCCCAATTACCGTTTTGCACCATAGCTACTTGACCTAAAGCAAATTCTGCCATAGAATCTGCAACCGATTTAGAGCCTAAAAGGGTTTTTGGCGTAACAGAGTTATTAACATACAGGTCAAAGATATTTTCAAAGTTTTTTGCATATTTATAGTCAATTTTTTTAGCTTCAAGCAGTGAAAGTGCGGTATTTGCCTGCTCATCTTTCTCGTAAAATTCATAATGAATGGGAAGATTTAAAAGATGTGTCTGCCAACGCCAATCTTCACCTGAAGCCAAAGAGGTAGAGGCGAAAACACCCTTAATACCTAATTTATTGAGATTTGCAGTCATATCCTCTACAACAGCTTTTAATTTTTCAAAGCTGTCTATTTCTTCGGTAGAGTTAATGTCGGTCTTTTTATTGCTAAGGGCAAAATATTTTTTCATAATAGCTTCATTATAAATAATACCGTAACCCTCAACAACATAGGGAATAGCGTAGACTCCGTCGCCATCGGTAATAGCTAAGGATTTGTCGCTTAAGAAAGAATATAGTTTGCTATCTTTAATGTTAAGGCAGTAATCTTTCCAAGAACTGTAGCCCACAGGACCGTTAACCTGAAATATTGTAGGAGCATCATTTTTCGCAATTTCTGATTTTAGTGTTTGCTCGTAATTGTTGGCAGCAGCGGTTACAACCTTAACCTTTACGCCTTTTTCCTCCTCGTATTTCTTTGCAAGTTCTTCATAAACTGTAGCCGATTCAGGCTTAAAGTTTAAAAAATAAACCTGCGATTTGTCTTTCTTGCCACAACCCGCAAGTGAAAACATAGAAGCGGTGCAAGCGATAGCGATAAGAAAGGATAAAATTTTTCGTTTCATAAAACAACCTCCAAAAAAGATTTCTTTTAATACTTTTCCACAAAAAATTCGAAATATCAAAATAAATTAAAATGAGGAAATAGTTTTACTTGATTTCTTGGTTTTGGTGTGCTATATTAAGAAACAAATGGGGGTATAGCTCAGCTGGGAGAGCGCTTGACTGGCAGTCAAGAGGTCATCGGTTCGAACCCGTTAAGCTCCATTTATTTCGAAAGGCATCCTCGCAAAAGGATGCTTTTTTTGTATCCTGGCCAAGCCAAAAGCCTCCAGACTGCGAGTGACTGCCATGCAGAATAAATATCTGAATGATTTTGAGTTGCTCGAACGCGTTCGCCAGGCTGTCCTTCGGCGGAAATGTTCAGTCACCGTCGGCGACATCATTGCCGAGACTGGGCTCAACCATGATGATGCCAGGTCTGCGCTCACCGCGCTCATGGCCACGCATGAAGGCACGATGCACGTCAGCGATAAAGGCGAGCTCGTGTATGTCTTCACGACAGGATGCACGCTCCGCGACGAACGCTCGTGGTGGGAACGCAACAAGGCGACGGTCTTCAAATTTGTCAAGCTGGCGTTCAAAGTTGCGATGGCCGCGGTGCTCGTCGTCTATTTCGCGATCTATCTGGTCATTGTGGCCATCTTCTTTGCAAGGATCTGGAACAAAGATAAAGACGATTCATCGGATACGAGCGGCTTGGATTTAAGCTTTACCGGCATTATCTGGTTTTTCTGGGGGACGACCTCCAGCCAGAGCTATG
>JAZNJT010000101.1:0-1856 GCA_045578145.1 Acutalibacteraceae bacterium | reverse complement strand
TTAATATTTTCCACCGCAACAAGCAATGTCATAATCTTTGTTGTAGATGCGGGATATGCCTTCTCGTGCGGATTACGTGCTGCCACTACAGTACCTTTAGTTTTATTAATCACTATACCGTATTTAGCATCATTTTGTTCAAGTAAATCCTTTGTGTTTTCTGTGAATTTA
This sequence comes from Acutalibacteraceae bacterium, assembly GCA_045578145.1. Lineage (GTDB taxonomy): Bacteria > Bacillota > Clostridia > Oscillospirales > Acutalibacteraceae > UBA737. The sequence continues at coordinate 1,685 of JAZNJT010000101.1, read as the reverse complement.
TAATAAATCTTCTCAATCTTTTTAACTGGCTCATCAATAACTGAATTTTCGACAGGCGCTTTTTCTTCTATTTGAGTATTATTCTTTCCGCCAAGCAGAATAATCCCCGCTATAACGATTATAGCGACTGCCAAGAAACCGAAAACCACCGGTTTCCTAAGGCGTACCACCTTGTATACGCCTTTTCTTTTGGTCGGTTTTTTCACCTCGCGCGATACTGTTTTCTCTTTATTCAAATTTTGTTCTAAGGCTTTTAAATAATCCTCATAGCCCCTGCCACCAAAATTTTCTGACATTATAAACTCCCAAAATTATATTTTAAAAACCTCTGCCGGCACCGCCGCCGCCAAAGCCTCCGCCTCCGCCACGGAAACCGCCAAACGAAGAACCTCCGCCAAAACTGCCGAAACCTCCCCGTCCGCTTCTAAAGGACGGACCTAAAAGGAATAACATTCCACCTCTGCCTCTAAACAAAAACGACAGTATAACTATAATAATCAACATAATAACCCAAGAAGATATAACATCGCCTACTTCTTGCTCAGCATAATAATCAGTAACGTTCTCAAAAGAAACATAATCTGACTGAGGCTCTAAGCCATATTCTATATATACCTCGCCGACTATTTGCTTCGAAATTTCAAAAAGTCCTTTTGAAAAATCGTCTGCCCTTAAATATTCCATTCCGTAGCTATCTATTATTCTGCCTGTTTTACTGTCAGGTAAAGCTCCCTCAAGACCGTAACCAACAGAAATATAAATTTCGCGATCACCCTCAGACAAAAGAATTACTACTCCGTTATCCTTTTCTTTGTCGCCCACACCCCATTTTCTTCCGATTTCTAAAGCATAATCGGCAGGGGTTTCGCCGTCAAGATCCTCAACCGTTACAACTACTACCTGTGCAGTGGTTTTTTGTGCTAAGGCCACTGCGTTTGAAAGTATTTTCTGCTCATCCGTTTCGCTTATAACATCAGCAAAATCGTTAACGTAAAACTCCTCTGTAGCTGTAGGAAAACTGCTTTTTTCTGTGCAACCGCAAAACAACACCAAAAGCAATGCTACAACCAGCGTTAAAACCCTTTTCATACGCTTAGTCGAAACTTACCTGAGGTACATTTTCTGCTCCTGACTGCGCTTCAAAATAATCGAAAGCATCAAAGCCAAAAATACCCGCCAATATACTTCTTGGGAATTTTTTTATTTCGGTATTAAACTCTCTTGCATCCTCATTATAATCCCTACGAGCTACTGCTATACGGTTTTCTGTGCCTGCAAGTTCATCCTGCAGGGCGGTAAATTGCGTGTTAGCCTTAAGGTCGGGATATGCCTCGGTCACAGCGTTTACCCAGATATCTATTGCGCGGTCCAACTGATTTGAAGCTTCTGCCTGCTCGGAAGCTCCATTCGCATTCTGAACTGCGGCGCGAGCCTCAGTTACGGCAGTATATGTCGACTGCTCATACTCGGTGTATCCCTTTACTGTATTAACGAAATTGGGAATTAAATCCGCACGTCTTTGAAGCTGAACAGAAATAGCAGACTGAGATGCTACTACATCCTCCCTATCCTCAACAAGCTCGTTATAAGCCCCGATAACCGAGCCTATTAATAAAACTATAACTGCAACAATGGCAATAACTATAATTAAACCTTTTTTCTTCATATTAATCACTCCTTATTTA
>JAZNJT010000100.1:0-40599 GCA_045578145.1 Acutalibacteraceae bacterium | reverse complement strand
GGCATTTCTTCGGGAGCGGCATTAAGCGCAGCTATAACCGTAGCTCAAAGGGAAGAAAATAAGGATAAAAATATAGTGGTAGTATTAGCTGATTCGGGCTGTAGGTATTTATCTACAAACCTATATTAATTTGAAATAATAGGTGTTATGAATTAAATTTTATAAGAGATAGCAAGAGCTATCTCTTATATATTTGGACAGCATTGTTAATAAATTAACGATATTTTCAAGGAAAATAAAAAAAACACTAAAAAGTTTGATAAATTATTAACAAACCTATTGACTTTATGTTTGGTTTTGCATATAATAGGGTACATACTTTTAAAAAACATAACTTTGGAGGTTTTATATTATGGCAAGAGTTTATAATTTCAGTGCAGGTCCTTCTATGCTTCCTGAGGAAGTATTAAAGACTGCTGCTGCAGAAATGATGGAATACGGTGAGAGCGGTCAATCTGTTATGGAAATGTCACACCGTTCAAAAGAATATCAGGCAATTTTCGATGAGGCAGAAGCAAACCTCAGAGAAATTATGAATATCCCCGATAATTATGAGGTACTTTTCTTACAGGGCGGTGCATCTACTCAGTTTGCTATGATTCCACTTAACCTTATGAATAAGAATAATAAGGCTGACTTTATTATTACAGGTCAGTGGGCTAACAAGGCTTACAAGGAAGCTGCACGCTACGGAGCAGCGAGAGAGGTTGCATCTTCTAAGGATAAGACATTCAGCTACATTCCTAAGACTACTGTTGATGATTTCGATAAGGATGCAGACTTTGTTCATATTTGTATGAACAATACCATTTACGGCACAAAGTACAACACATTGCCTGAAACAGGCGATATACCACTTATCGCTGATATTTCGAGCTGTATTTTATCAGAGCCTGTTGACGTATCTAAGTTTGGTATGCTTTATGCAGGCGCTCAGAAAAACGTTGCTCCAGCAGGTGTTACAATAGTTATTATCCGCAAGGATTTAATTGGAAACGCTATGGATATTACTCCTACAATGCTCAATTACGTAACACACGCTGAAAACGGCTCTATGTTCAATACTCCGCCTTGCTATGCTATATATATTGCTGGTCTTACTTTTAAGTGGATTAAGAAAATGGGCGGTCTTGAAAAGATGAAGGAACTTAACGAGAAAAAAGCTAAGGTTCTTTATGATTTCCTTGATAACTCTAAACTCTTTAAGGGTACAGTAGTTCCAGAGGACCGTTCACTTATGAATGTTCCTTTTGTAACAGGTAACGATGAGCTTGATGCTAAGTTTGTAGCAGAGTCCAAAAAAGCTGGCTTTGTGAACCTTAAAGGTCACAGAAGTGTTGGTGGTATGCGTGCTTCTATCTACAATGCTATGCCAATTGAGGGTGTAGAAAAGCTTGTTGAATTTATGAAGAAATTTGAGGAGGAAAACGCATAATGTTTAAGATTAAAACATATAATAAAATTTCTAAAAGCGGTTTAGAGGTTTTTGACGATAAGTATACTATAGGTGATGAAGTAGAAAATGCTGACGGTGCGATAGTGCGTTCTGCCGCCTTGCATGATGAGGTTTTCCCCGAAAGCTTAAAGGCTATAGCAAGAGCGGGTGCAGGCACAAACAATATTCCGATTGAAAAGTGCAGTGAGCAGGGTATAGTTGTTTTTAACACTCCAGGTGCTAACGCTAACGCAGTTAAAGAACTTGTAATTGCAGGTCTTCTTATTTCTTCACGCCGCGTAATTTCAGGTATTGAATGGGCTAAAACCTTAAAGGGTGAGGGCGATGCAGTAGGCAAACTAGTTGAAAAAGGCAAGGGTGCATTTACGGGTCCTGAAATTAAGGGTAAATCTTTGGGTGTAATCGGTCTTGGCGCTATCGGTGTTATGGTTGCAAATGCGGCGAATCACCTTGGCATGAAGGTTTACGGATACGACCCCTATTTGTCGGTTAAATCTGCTTGGAACTTAAACCATAATGCTGTTTATATCAATGATATTAACGAAATTTTTGCAAAATGTGATTATATTACAATTCATGTTCCGCTAACAGATTCTACAAAAAATCTTGTTAATGCAGAAACTATTGCCAAAATGAAGGACGGCGTAAGAATTCTTAATTATTCACGTGCTGGTCTTGTTAACAGTGCTGATATTAAGGCGGCTTTAGAGTCGGGTAAGGTAGCGGCTTATGTTACCGACTTCCCAACCGAAGATGTGCTTGATGTTGACGGCGTAATTGCAATTCCTCACTTGGGCGCATCTACCCCCGAATCTGAGGATAACTGTGCATCAATGGCTGCTAATGAGCTTATTGATTACATTGAAAACGGAAACATTGTAAACTCTGTAAATCTTCCTGAGGTTACAATGCCAAGAAGCGGTGAGCACAGAATTTGTGTTATCCATAAAAACATTCCTAATATGATTACAGCTATTGCAGGTATTTTTGCAAATGACGGTGTAAACATTGAGAATATGCTTAATAAATCACGTGGTGATTATGCATATACGATGCTTGATACAGGCGCTGCTGATACAGAGACGGTTGCAAAAGAAATTGCGGATATTGATGGTGTAATCAGGGTTAGAGTAATATAATATTTTTTATCGGGCGGCATTAGCCGCCCTTTATTTTTGATTATTAATAAGATAAATTTAAATATTTGTTCGATTATTTGTTTTTTCAGTCAAAAAAACTTGACAAATCAGGGCGATATATATATAATAATCATTGTGACTATAGAGGTGGAAGTATGGTTATTGATTTAAAAAAGATTTTTGTCAATGAAAATTCTTCGTTGCCTTTATCCTATGCTTTGGATTTAAGCGATGTTGAATATATGGGCTTATATCCGCTCAAAAAGCCTGTTGAAATCAACGGAGTTATTGAAAACAAAGCAAGTCTTGTAAGGCTTGGTGCTGAAATTTCTTATGATTTTGAAGCTCCGTGTGACCGTTGCGGTGTTGATACCGTAAAATCACACACCGTTTTAGTAGAAAAATCGCTCGCTGCCTCTATTGAGGGTGACGATAGCGATACAATACTTTTAGTGCCTGATATGAAACTAGACTTGGACGAGTTTCTATATTCGGAAGTTATTATGAGCCTTCCCATGAAGCACATTTGCACTGAAAAATGCAAGGGTATTTGTACTAAATGCGGTAAGAACCTTAACCAAGGGAAATGCGACTGTGTTGAAAAGGAAATAGACCCACGTCTCCAAGCCCTTGCCGATTTACTTAAATAATTAATGATATATCACTTTAAGGAGGTGCCTAAAAGATGGCAGTACCGAAGAGAAAAACTTCTAAAGCAAGAAGAGATAAGAGAAGAAATAATTTATGGAAGCTTACTGCTCCTACATTGGTTAAGTGCTCAAATTGCGGTGAGTACAAGCGCCCCCACAGACTTTGCGCTGCTTGCGGTCAGTACAACGGCCGTGAGGTTGTAAAGGTTGAAGATTAGTTTTAAATTTTGAGGAGGAGCAATCCTCCTCTTATTTTTTGAAGAAAGGTGTGTTCTAATGTCTGTAATTATAAAGGATGTAATAAAGGGGAGCCCTGCCGATAAAAAGGGTATAAAACCGCTTGATACCCTTGTAGCTATTGATGAAAATGCAATTATGGATGTTTTGGACTACCGTTTTTATCAAAATAACAGTAAGTTAAAGCTTGAATTTATAAATAAAAAGGGCAGGCTTAAAAGGGTTAAGATTAAAAAAAAGGAATACGAGGAGTTAGGTTTTGTGTTTGATACCTATCTGATGGATGAAAAGCGTTGTTGTAAAAACAAATGCGTATTCTGTTTTATAGACCAGTTACCGAAAGGACTTCGTGATACCCTTTATTTTAAGGATGACGATTCGCGTCTTTCCTTTTTATTCGGAAATTATATTACACTTACAAACATAACAGAGCATGAGGTTGAGCGCATAATTAAAATGCATATTAGTCCTATAAATATTTCTGTGCATACAACTAATCCTGAACTTCGTGTTAAAATGATGCGAAACAAAAATGCAGGCAAGGTGTTAGATATTATAAAGCGATTTGACGATGCTGGCATCAAAATAAACTGTCAGATGGTTTTAGTGCCTGATATGAATGACGGCAAAGAGTTAGAGAGAACCCTTAATGATTTAACAAATCTCAAAAATGCCGAGTGTATAGCCGCTGTACCTGTAGGGCTTACGGGTCATAGGGACGGGCTTGATAAAATCAGGCCTTTCAATAAGGAAACTTCGGGTAAGGTTATTGACATTATAGATGCCTTCGGCGATGAATGTATTAAAAAATATGGCGAGCGCCGTGTATATGCGGCGGATGAATTTTATATTCTCGCAGAAAGAGGATTACCCGCAGCTTCGTATTATGGTGATTTTTTACAGCTTGAAAACGGAGTTGGATTAGTACCGCTTCTTTTAAGTGAAGCGGAAAATGCAATTTTGGAATGTGATTATAAACTTCAAAATAAACGCATAATTACTATGGTTACCGGAGAGGCGGCTTATTCTTTTATTTCGCAAATAGTTGACAAAATAAGGTTAAAGTGGGATAATTTAGAGTGTAAGGTAATAGCGGTGAAGAATAATTTCTTTGGCGGTGAAATAACGGTCGCCGGTCTTATTACCGCTACAGATATAAAAGAGCAGTTAAATGATATCTCTTTGGGAGAAGAACTGCTTATTCCGTCGGTAATGCTAAGGGATGCAGGCGATATGTTTCTTGACAGTATAACTGTAGATGAATTATCGGCTGAGCTTGGTGTAAAAATAACCGCTGTTGATAATGACGGATATGTTTTATTAGATAAAATTCTCGGAAGGTAGGTGCCTTTGATGGCTAAACCTATTGTTGCAGTTGTGGGCAGACCAAATGTCGGCAAATCCACTCTTTTCAATAAAATAATAGGGCAGAGGCTTTCTATTGTAGATGATACTCCGGGTGTTACTCGGGATCGTATTTACGGAGATGCTGAGTGGCTTGGTAGAAAGCTTATGCTTGTTGATACAGGCGGTATAGAGCCTAAAACTGATGATATAATTTTAAGTTCAATGCGCGCACAGGCTGAGCTTGCGATAGCCACTGCTTCGGTAATTGTATTTGTAACGGATTTAAAAACAGGTGTAACTGCTGCTGATATGGATGTTGCGGCAATGCTTCAAAAAAGCGGAAAGCCTGTTGTTCTTTGTGTAAATAAATGCGATAAAATCGGCGATACACCCCTTGAGTTTTACGAGTTCTACAATTTAGGACTTGGCGATCCGATTGCAGTTTCTTCTGTTCACGGTCACGGCACGGGCGATTTGCTTGACGCTGTGATAGAAAATATACCTGTAGAGGATTTTGGGGACGAGGAAGAAGATATTATAAATGTCGCAGTTATCGGCAAACCAAACGCCGGCAAATCTTCTCTAGTTAATAATATCGCAGGGGAAGAACGTTCTATTGTTTCAAATATTGCGGGTACTACCCGTGATGCTATAGACACTAAAATTGAGAAGAACGGCATTAAATATAATTTTATTGATACTGCGGGACTCAGACGCAAATCTAAGGTTGAGGATAAAATTGAAAAATACAGTGTGCTTCGCGCTAAAATGGCTATTGAACGCGCGGATGTATGCGTTATAATGATAGACGGGGTTGACGGTTTTACTGAGCAGGATTCAAAAGTGGCCGGTCTTGCACTTGAACAGGGTAAGGCTTGTATAATTGCGGTTAATAAATGGGATGCAGTAGAGAAAGACGGCACTACTATGGATAGCTTCAGAAAGAAGCTTATGGTTGACTTTTCATTTATGCCTTATGCACCGATTATATTCATTTCTGCTAAAACAGGTCAAAGGGTAGAGCGCCTCTTTGAGCTTATAAAATATGTAAATGAGCAAAACACAATGCGTATCTCTACAGGTATGCTTAATGATGTTCTGGCAGATGCTACGGCACGTGTTCAGCCACCCTCAGATAAGGGTAAGAGGCTTAAGATTTATTATATGACACAGGCTTCAACAAAACCACCAACATTTGTTTGTTTTTGTAATAAAGCTGAACTTTTTCATTTTTCTTATCAAAGATATCTTGAAAACCAGATAAGGTCTACCTTTGGTCTTGAAGGCACACCTGTAAGGTTTGTTATACGTGAAAGGGGCGATAAATGATGCTGATTTTGGCTATTATAACTGTTGTTGTTGCATATCTCATAGGCAGTATTAACTTTGCTGTTATATTTAGCAATCTTTTCATGAAAAAAGATGTCAGAAGTATGGGAAGCGGAAACGCGGGTGCTACCAATGTTATGCGAAACGGCGGTTTTCTGCCTGGGGCGCTAACCTTTGTTTGCGATGCACTTAAAGGTTTTGTGGCTTCATATATCGGATATTTAGTGTTTGATTATATGATGCATTTCACAAGCTGGTCAATGGCTATTTACGGTGCTTATGCTTGTGGCACTGCTTGTATGTTAGGCCACGTTTTTCCTATATTCTATCAGTTTAAGGGTGGTAAGGGAGTTGCAACAAGTGTTGGCATTTTTGCGGTTTGCTGTCCTATTGCTATAGCTATAGGCCTTATTGTTTTTGCTATTGTAACACTCATTTCAAAATATGTTTCGTTAGCTTCAATTATAGCTACTGTTACTGTTGTAGCTATTTCGATATTCTTTTATGATATTTACGCTTCAAAATATCCGCAGATATTTTTTATTGTTGCTATGGGAGCTATTGTAATATTAAAACATAGCACTAATATTAAGCGCTTGCTTAACGGCACTGAATCAAAAATAGGAAAGGGCGGTAAAAAATAATGTCTAAAATCTCCGTTTTAGGTTCGGGCGGTTGGGGAATAGCGCTTGCTATTTCAGCCTTTAATAATGGTAATGAAGTGAATTTGTGGTCACCTTTTTTAGATGAGGTGACAATGCTTCGCGAAAAGAGAACAAATGAAAAGCTTTTAAACGGAATAAGAATACCTGACGGTATAAATATAACCGATGATTTATCTTGTGTTAAAGGAGATACACTTACAGTAATTGCAACCCCGTCGGTTGCTGTTCGAGAGGTTTGCGACAAATTAAGCAAATATTCAGATTTTGGAATTATTGTAAATGTTTCTAAAGGATTTGAAAAAGGCAGTTTAAAAAGATTGTCACAGGTAATAAATGAGGTTTTGCCGAGTGCGGTTGTTGTAGCACTTACAGGTCCATCTCATGCTGAGGAGGTAGCTCGCGGAATACCAACATCCATAGTTGCGGCTTCCAATTCAAAGGCTGCCGCACAGGTGGTACAGAACATAATGGCAAGCGACTGCCTTAGAATATATACCTCAAACGATATAATAGGTGCAGAGCTTGGCGGTGCGCTTAAAAATGTAATTGCCGTAGCTGCGGGTTTTTGTGACGGATTTGGACTTGGAGATAATACAAAGGCAGCGCTGATTACCAGAGGCCTTTCAGAAATGGCAAGACTCGGTATTTGTATGGGAGCAAAGGAGTATACTTTTGCAGGTCTTACAGGCATAGGCGATCTTGTGGTCACCTGCACTTCAAGACATAGTCGTAATAACCGATTCGGATTTATGGTGGGCAGCGGTGTATCTATTAAAGAGGCTCTCAAAACAGTAGGTACGGTAGAAGGATATTATGCGGCAGAGATGGCGTATGAGTTGGCTCAAAATTATAAAATAGAGCTTCCCATTATTGAAGAATGCTATAAGGTTCTCTATCAAAACCGCGATGTTAATGAGGTGATTCCGTCACTTATGTTACGTCCTAACAGAAGCGAGCATTAAAAACATAAATTATATTAAAAAAATACTTGATTTTTGTCAGACAGTGTGGTATTATTATTTTTGCTATTGCGGTTAAATAAATTACCGCAAAAAAAGAAGGAGGTGCAGACCATGGCTAAATGTGATATCTGCAGCAAAGAAATTGCTTTCGGTATAAAGGTTTCTCACTCACACAGACGTACTAACAGAACCTGGAAACCCAATGTAAAGAAGGTAAAGGCAATCGTTAACGGTTCGCCTCGCCGTATCAATGTTTGCACCCGTTGCTTACGTTCAGGTAAGGTTACCAGAGCAATCTAAGTTTTGTTTCAATTGAAATATTTCTTGCAAAATAAACCCTGAACTTTCAGTTCAGGGGATTTTTGTATATAGGTAGTGTTAAAATGATAAAAGCAGTATTATTTGATTTGGACGGTACGTTGGTTAATTCATTGGAGGATTTAGCTAATAGTACAAATTATGCTCTCAGTAAATTTGGATTTCCAATGCATGAAACCGAGAAATATAAGTATTTTGTAGGTGACGGTATGCCAAAACTTATAGAAAGGGTTTTGCCTGAATCTGAGCGTAACGATGATATAAAGCAAAAGGTTTTTGATTGTTTTTTTGACCATTATCGTGAGCATTACTGCGATAAGACTGATGTGTATGACGGAATAATGGAATTGATAAATAATCTAAAATTAAGAGGAATAAAAATGGCTGTTGTTTCTAATAAGGCAGAGGAAATGGCAGTAACAGTTGTGAATAAGCTTTTCCAAAATAGCTTTGATATCGTTTGCGGTAAAAGAGATGGGTATCCCGCAAAGCCAGACGCCAGTCTTACACTAAAGGTTATAAATGATTTAGGTGTATCTTCAAGTGAGTGTCTATTTGTTGGCGATTCGGGAATGGATATGGCGGCGGCAGTAAATGCTAATTGCTTAGGTGTTGGTGTCCTTTGGGGATTCAGAACAGAAGAAGAACTTTTATCAAACGGTGCAAATTACATAATAGAAAGCCCATTGGAGTTAATGGAGATTATTAAGTAATGCATAAGTATTTATCAACTAAAATCACTTGTTATGTTGGCTTGGTGGTACAGGCGGTTATTAATAATTTTTTGCCTATACTTTTCATTGCTTTGCAGGATGTTTATGGTTTGGGTTATGAAAAATTAGCAAGACTTGTTGCTGTAAATTTTATAACTCAGATGTTAACAGATATAGCCACACCTAAAATATTGGAGAAAACAGGCTATCGTAGGGCTGTTGTAATCTGTCAGGGAGCGGCGGCTTTGGGACTTGTTATGCTTGGCTTATTGCCGCAGATAGTGGATAATACGTACTTTGCAATTAACATCTCTATAATTATATACGCTTTTGGCAGCGGTCTTATAGAGGTTGTGCTAAGCCCACTTATAGAAATGCTTCCAACAAAAAATAAATCAGGTAATATGTCGGTACTACACTCCTTTTACTGCTGGGGACAAGCTTTTACAATTATTGTAACAACTGCGTTGTTTTCAGTTTTTGGATATAAAGGGTGGGCTAATATTCCGCTTATTTGGGCTATACTGCCTTTTTTAAATATGTTTTGTTTTATGAAGGTGCCTATAATTGAGCCTCAAAAAAGCAAAAAAGATAACAAACTTAGCGTACTGCTTAAAAATAAAAAATTCATTTTATATATGATTATGATGCTTTGTGCTGGCGCTAGTGAGATTGCAATGGCTGAGTGGGCATCAATGTTTGCACAGCAGTCTTTAGGTGTTTCCAAAGTGATAGGCGATTTAACAGGACCTTGTGCCTTTGCAGTGTGTATGGGCACGGGCAGAATATGGTATGCTACAGTTTCAAAAAAGGTTTCTTTCAGAAAAACCTTAATAGTACTTAATATTTTATGTACTGTTTGTTATCTTACGGTAGCGTTTTGCAAAATACCTATAATAGCATTGATTTTCTGTGCTTTGTGCGGCTTTTCTGTTAGCATTTCGTGGCCGGGTATATATTCGCTAGGGGCAAGAGATTTTCCAAACGGTAATGCTGTAATGTACAGTGTTTTTGCTATGTGCGGTGATATTGGCTGTTGCTTAGGTCCGTGGTTATGCGGAATAGTTGCAGATTTTTTAGGACTGAGTTTTGGATTTGCAGTAACCTCTGTTTTTTCGATAGTTATGATAATATCCGCTTTGCTTTCTATGAAAAATGATTGCAAAAAGTGTAAAAACAGTGTATAGTAAAATTGAGGTGAATTAAATGAAAAGAGAAGAGTATTTAAGCTGGGACGAATATTTTATGGGGATTGCTGTGCTTTCCTCTATGCGTAGCAAAGACCCCTCAACTCAGGTTGGCGCATGTATAGTTAATACTGATAAACGAATTCTTTCAATGGGATATAACGGTATGCCGAGGTGTTGTAGCGACGATGAATACCCTTGGGACAAAACAGATAGCGCGCTAGACTCAAAATATCTTTATGTTTGTCATGCAGAGCTTAATGCTATTTTAAACTGTGCCTTTGGAAGTGTTAGGGGATGTACAGTTTATACAACCCTTTTTCCATGTAATGAATGTGCAAAGGCTATTATTCAGTCGGGTATTGCAGAGGTTATATATATGTCAGATAAATATGCCGATTCTGACAGTGTTATGGCATCTAAAAGAATGTTTGATTCAGCAGGTGTTAAATACAGATGCTATAAAAAAAGTAATAAGGATATTATTGTTAATCTTTAATTTATTCTTTCTTAACAAATACAGGGTATAATTAAAAATAAGTTAAGAAAGGTAATGTTTATGAATTTCAGATACAGATTTATGCAGTTTATGAGCGGAAGATACGGAAGAGACAGGCTTTTTGACTGTCTTGTAGGTTTGGCAGTTGCACTTTCGGTTTCAAACCTGATTTTCAGAAGCTATATCGTTCAGCTTATGGTTTATGCAGTGTTGGCTTTTGCTTTGTTCAGGTTTTTGTCACGCGATTTTGAAGCAAGGCGCAGAGAAAATGCATGGGTTAACAATAAATTGAATTTTTTTAAAAAGCGCAAAGAATTTTATGAGCAGAAAAAAGCAGACAAATATCATGTTTACAGAAAGTGTCCTTCATGTAAGGCAATATTGCGTTTGCCCCACAGAATAGGAGTTCATACTACTGTTTGTCCGCGTTGCAATAAAGAATTTACTGTTAAAGTAAAAAAATAATATAAAATTTCGAAATTTTTTCAAATTTGCTATTGACAAATTGCGTCGACTTAGATATAATATACGAGTCGCGCAAATATGGCTGTATAGCTCAGTTGGCTAGAGCATGCGGTTCATACCCGCAGTGTCATTGGTTCAAATCCAATTACAGCCACCATTTACGGCCCGGTGGTCAAGAGGCCTAAGACACCGCCCTTTCACGGCGGTAACACGAGTTCGAATCTCGTCCGGGTCACCAAAACCCGATACCGATTATGCGGTATCGGGTTTTTATATTGAATTTTTAGTCGATAAATGTTATAATAAGTTGAATTTATGAATTATAATGGGGATAGTGTATGGTAGCTTTGATTTGTTATTTCTTTCCGGCTATAGTTGGATTGTGGTTGTTTGAATCACTCACAAAAATTAGTTTAAATTTAAAACAGTGCATTTTTCGGTTTTGCGGTAATACTTTATCAATAAACTTTTTTTGCTTTGCAACTAAGAAACTAATTTTCAAAACAGCAACGGAACCCATGTATTCCTATACAGATATTACACCGGCGGTTGCATTTAACTATATTATTATGGCTGTGCTTTTTGCTGTATTGTTAACGGTTTTTGAGGTACTAATATCCAAAAAAGTCAAAATATCAGTTGAGGACGTAGAAGATGAAAAGTCGGCTAAAAAATAATATTGTAATTTTATTCTGCACATCTCTGCTATTTATAGGTTTTTTGTCGCATTTTTCTTCACTGTGGTATATTGAGGTTTTTGGCGATGTAGGATTTGACTCTATTCTTTATACTCTTTTTTCTGACCTTAGCGGTGTAGATTCAGGTCAATTACAAAAATTTTTATATGAAGCATTAATACCATCTGTGGCAGTAACTATTATAGTTGCTTTTGTATTATTTGTTGTTACTAAAAGAAGGATTGCAGTAAAAGTTGGCAAAAAAATTAAATTTTTTCTTTATCCTTTTAATAAAGTCTTTTCTGCAGTTGTTTCTTTAGTGTTATCATTATCATTAATCTTTTCAGCAGCTTCAAGAGTGGATATGCTAAGATATTTAAAATATATGTTTTCAGAATCAACTGCTTTTATAGAGGAAAATTATGTTAATCCTGCTACTACAAAGATTATCTTTCCAAAAGAAAAGCAGAATCTTATAATTATATATCTTGAATCAATGGAAACCAGTTTTCTATCTTCTGAATATGAGGGCGGTAATGATGTTAATCCTATTCCGGAGCTTTGTGAATTAGCAGAGAATAATCTTAATTTTTCACACAATGAAACGGTGGGTGGCTTTTCTTCTTTAACCGGCGGAGTTTGGACTGTTGGTGCAATAGTTTCTATGACTGCAGGTATACCGTTAAAAATTCCGCTTAATATTTCAGGAAACGAATATGGTCAGGAGTTCTTTTTGCCGGGTATCACAAGTCTTATGGATATTCTTGATAAAAATGGTTACAATCAGGCGCTTATGGTTGGTTCTGACGCAAATTTTGGCAATAGGCGTCAATATTATTCACAACATAGCCTTAACACAATATATGATCTTTACACTGCAAGACAGGACGGTATTGTTAATCCGACATATTATACGTGGTGGGGTATAGAAGATTTATATTTATTCGAATATGCAAAAAAAGAATTGCTCACAATGTCTGAGGCTGACAAGCCTTTTGCTTTTCAGATGCTTACAGTTGACACTCATCATGTTGGTGGTTATGTGTGTGAATATTGTCAGAATGAATTTGAGGAACAATACGAAAATGTTCTTGCCTGCTCAAGCCGACAGGTATATGATTTCATTGAGTGGTTACAAAAACAGGAATTTTATGAAAACACAACAGTTATCATCAGCGGTGACCATCCAACAATGGATGCCGAATATATTTCCAGAAACATACCGAACGGGTATAACCGTAAGGTATATAACTGCTTTATAAACGCCTTAAGCAAGACTGAAAATTCAAAAAACCGTGAGTTCTGTTCTTTAGATATGTTTCCAACTATTCTTTCCGCTATTGGATGTGAAATTGAGGGGGAACGACTGGGACTTGGCACTAACTTGTTTTCTTCCAAGCCTACGTTATGCGAAAAACTTGGAACTTCTGTGTTAAATGAAGAATTGAATAAGAAATCTGATTACTATGATAAAGAGTTTGTAGGAATAGATTTTTAATTTATAGTTATATATACCGTATCTTTTGTTTTTTAAAAGATGCGGTATTTTACTTAAATTTTTATGTAATAAATCGGCAAAAGTTGGTAAACATAATGTGGGAGGTATGGAAAATGGTAACTAAAAAGATAATTTGTGTGGAGGGTTTTGAATTACTCGATTCACGCAGTAATCCCACAGTGGCAGCAAGGGTAACGCTTAACGATGGAAGTGTAGGTTTTGCTATTGCACCTTCAGGTGCATCTACAGGCGAATTTGAGGCTCACGAGCTTCGTGACGGCGATGAGTCAAGATATTGCGGAAAGGGTGTAAGAAGTGCAGTAGAGGCTATAAATAACGAAATCTGTCCAAAGCTTATTGAACTTAATACGGTTAATCAAAGAGAAGTTGATAATTTTTTAATAGAGCTTGACGGAACAGAAAATAAATCAAGGCTTGGTGCAAATGCAATTTTAAGCGTTTCGTTAGCGTTGGCTAAGGCGCTCGCCTGTTCTGAAAACTTACCTCTTTTCAAACATTTAGGCGGTATTAACGCAAGTGTACTGCCAAGACCTATGATGAATATTTTAAACGGCGGAGCGCATGCGGCAAATAACATAGATATTCAAGAATTTATGATAATTCCAACAGATAGCTGTTGTTTTGCCGAAAGCCTCAGGAAATGCAGTGAAATTTACCACGCGTTAGGAAAACTTCTAAAAGAAAAAGGCTTAGCATCTGGTGTTGGAGATGAGGGCGGATTTGCTCCCGATTTAAGCTCCGACGAGGAAGCAATCGAGCTTATAATACAAGCAATACAAAGAGCAGGTTATACAACAGACGAAATTAAAATAGCACTTGATGTTGCATCAAGCGAGTGGTATAAGGACGGGAAATATCATCTTCCAAAACGGAATACTCAAATGACAGCCGATGAACTTATAAAATATTATGAAGACATGCTCGAAAAATATCCTATAATATCTATTGAAGACGGTGTTGCAGAGGAGGATTGGCAGGGTTGGAAGTCCTTGACCAAAAGGCTTGGAAGCAGAATACAACTTGTTGGTGACGATTTATTTGTAACAAATACGGCTCGTCTTAAAAAGGGAATAGCAGAAAAGGCAGGCAATGCAATTCTTATAAAACCCAACCAAATAGGCACACTTACCGAAACACTTGATGTCATAGAACTTGCAAAACAAAATGGATATAAAACAGTTATCTCACATCGCTCAGGCGAAAGTGAGGACACAACAATAGCCGATTTGGCAGTAGCTGTAAATGCAGGGCAGATTAAAACAGGTGCGCCTTGCAGAAGTGATAGAGTTGCAAAATACAACCGTTTGCTTTTAATAGAACACTATATAAAATAAAAGAGGGCATTTGCCCTCTTTTATTTTATGAATAATATTATGTCATTTAAAACCTCGTCGCGACAGGTGTCATTAAGTATCTCGTGTCGGCAGTTTTCATAAAGCTTAACTGATACATTTGCATTTGATTTTTTAAGGTCATAAAATACTTGTTTTACACCCCTGCCGTAATCTCCCACAGGGTCATCATTGCCTGAAATTAGCAATATTGGTAAATCCTTGCGAATTGATTTATACCAAGACTTGCGGTTGCATAGACTGTTTAGGGTTATAAGATCTTGCATAGCCGAAACCGTAAATTTAAATCCGCAGAATTTATCGTTTTCATATTTTTTTATAATATCGTCAATTTTAGTAAGCCAATTATATTCAGAACCATCACCAAAGCATTTATTATATGAACTAAATGCCATGTTTATAATAAAGTCTGATATATATCTTTCGCCTTTTACAGCCTTTAAGATTTTTGTTAGTATAATGCCTATTGCAGATAACGGATTTTTACCTCCCGTACCGCAGATTATAAGCTTTGCATACATATCACCGAAGCTATAAGCCGCTAGTCTTGCAATAAAGGAGCCCATTGAATGACCAAAAAGAATAAGGGGTAAATCGGGGTGAAGATTTTTAACAACTTTACCGAAGATTTCAACATCGTTTACAAGGTATTTCCAACCGTTGTTTTTGGAAATAAAACCCAGCTCACTTTCATTTCTTACGGTTTTCCCGTGCCCCAAATTATCGTATCCGAAGGCAATGTATCCGTTTTCAGCCAGATAAGACATAAGTGTGTCATAGCGTTCAATATGTTCGGTCATACCGTGAATAATATGAACTATTCCTTTAGCTGTGACGTCGGGTATATATATTCTTCCTATAAGGGTGTGTATATTATCGGAACTTTGCGCGGTAATTTCTTTGATTTCAAAGGACATAAACTCACTCTCCCGATAGTGTTCTTTTTACGGCGATTTTCCAACCGTTGCATAAGTTTTCTCGTGCTGAGGCAGTTATACTTGGGGTATACTCGGTTTGTTGAGAGGAAATTTTAACTATTTCCTTGCGCGATTCCCAAAATCCTACTGCAAGACCCGCTAAGTAAGCAGCTCCTAAAGCGGTAGCTTCACTGCATTTGGGAAGAATAACACGTACATTTGAGATATCAGATTGAAACTGCATTAAAAATGAGTTGTTTGCAGCACCGCCGTCTGCCTTTAGGGCTCCGATATTAATACCACTATCCTCAATCATAGCAGAAAGAAGGTCATTAGTCTGATAAGCTATTGATTCTAAAGCGGCGCGGATAATATGATTTTTGTTACTGCCACGGGTAAGGCCTGTGATACTGCCGCGTGCATACATATCCCAATAAGGTGCTCCAAGACCTGCAAAAGCAGGAACAATATATACTCCGCCGTTGTCGAGGACCTTTTTAGCATAGGTTTCGGATTCCGGCGAGGTTTTTATAAGCCCTAATTCATCACGAAGCCACTGAATAACCGCTCCGCCCACAAAAACACTGCCTTCAAGTGCATAATTAACCTTTTGGTTGGCTTCGGTAGCAGCAATTGTGGTAAGCAGACCGCCTTTGCTCTCTACGGCGGTATTTCCGGTATTCATAAGCATAAAACAGCCTGTGCCATAGGTGTTTTTAATATCACCTGACTCAAAGCATTTTTGACCGAAAAGGGCAGCTTGTTGGTCACCAGCTATTCCTGAAACCGCAATGCTTTCACCTAAGATATTTATTTCACCATAAATTTCACTGCTTGATTTAACCTCTGGCAGCATACTTTCGGGAATACCTAAAACCGACAACAGTTTTTTATCCCAACAAAGCTTATGTATATCAAAAAGCATAGTTCTTGAAGCATTTGTATAATCGGTAACGTGTATTTTGCCTTTGGATAGCTTCCATATAAGCCAAGTATCAACTGTGCCGAATAAAAGATTACCGTTTTTTGCTTTTTCTTCAGCACCCTCTACATTATCCAAAATCCATTTAATTTTAGTGCCGCTGAAATATGCATCAACCTTTAAACCTGTGGTTTTTCGTATGTATTCTTCGAGTCCTTGGGCTTTTAAGTCCTCACATATTTCGGCGGTTCTTCTGCATTGCCATACAATAGCATTATAAATGGGCTCACCGCTATTCTTATCCCAAACAATAACAGTTTCACGCTGATTTGTAATGCCCACAGCCGCGATTTCACTAGGGTTAGCATTAATTTTCGCAATAGCTTCGGTTAAAGCTGAATACTGTGCAGAATAAATCTCTAACGGATTATGCTCAACATAGGCGGATTTAGGATAGATTTGAGTAAATTCGTGCTGAGCTATAGATACGGGTGTACCATTTTTGTCAAAAAGAATGGCTCTGGCACTTGTTGTGCCCGCATCTAAGGCAAGAATATACTTTTTCATAAGGTATCATCCTTTACAATTCGCGGAACTCTCGGAGATATTCCGCAAACAATTTCGTAGCCTATAGTATCAGCCATTTTAGCTAACTCATTTACATGTAAATCCTTGCCGAAAAGAATTACCTCATCACCCATTTTAACATCGGGAATATCACTTACATCAACTGCCATCTGGTCCATACAAACTCTGCCTAAAATTTTAGCCTTAAAACCGTTTATAAGCACATAAGCTTTATTTGAAAGTATTCTAGGATAACCGTCAGCATAGCCTGCAGTTACGGTTGCTATTTTCATCTTTTTCTGTGCTTTAAAGATTCTGCCGTAGCTTACGGTATCGCCAACATTGATTTCCTTTACCATGGAAACAACCGATTTCAAGGTCATTACAGGAATAAACCCTTTTTTGAATTCGGGGGCAGTATCAGGCTCTATACCGTATAGTATAATTCCAGGTCTTGTTATATCCAAGTGCTTATCGGTATCTTTAATAATCGCTGCTGAGTTAGAGCAGTGACACATTTTAGCCTTCAGTCCGTTTTGCTCGAAATATTCAACTGATTTTTTAAATCTTTTAAACTGACTTTGTGTAAAGCCATCATCATTATATGTTGTTCTGTCAGACACTGCAAAATGCGTAAAAATACCATCAAACTTTAAGTATGGCAACTTTGCACATTCAAGTGCTTCGTTAAGACCGCAGAGCTCATCTGTTCTACAGTCAAAGCCTAGACGTGACATACCTGTATCAAGCTTTATATGAATATTAACATTCACATTCTGGTTTTTGGCATACTCAGATAAAAGCCGAGCATATTCTCTTGAATAAACACACTGTGAAATATTGTTTTTTGCAAGAATTTCAGCACATCTTGTAGGGGTATAGCCTAAAATAAGGATAGGTTTTGAAATATTAAGATCTCGAAGTTGTAAAGCTTCATCAATATTTGAAACTGCAAAACAGTCAGCACCTGCTTTATCTAAAACAGGCGCAATATCAGATACCGAATGTCCGTAAGCATTAGCCTTTACAACCGCCATGATTTTGCTGTTTTCGGTAAGTTTTTTTATTAGCTTAAAGTTATGTACAAGAGCAGAAATATCAATTTCCGCCCAAGTTCTGTGTAAAAAATCCAAAACTACACAATCCTTTTTTTATTATTTTTAAGTCTACGTGAAACAAGGTCTGCAAATGGTATGCAAACCATACTTATAACAGTCCATATAGCAGAATATGCTATACAAATTTGACCGAAAAAATTAAAGGGCATTTTACTGTAATCCCAAACATTCTTTTTTAATATTATATTAAAAATAATGCCGAATATAAACTCTATTGATGTGATAAATGCGCTTCCTATAAGACCTTTTATAAAAAGATTTCTGCTTTTAAGCTTTTGCCCGATTTTTGAAAAGAACAAAAAGCATATACCTCCCGCAGTAAGCATTGACCAATGAGTAAATCCGCGCCAAATAATCTCTAATAAGCCATAGCCTACAGCACCGATAGAAAACAGCGTCAAATCATTTTTAATTTTATTCAAGCAAATCACCCATAATATTATGGACGGTCTGGGGTTATGCTATACATTAAAACGGAAAAGAACAATATCGCCATCGTTCATAACGTATTCTTTACCCTCACTGCGAACAAGACCTTTTTCTTTAGCAGTTACCATACTGCCGCCGCAAGCGATAAAGTCATCATATGCAATTACCTCGGCACGAATAAAGCCACGCTCGAAGTCAGAGTGGATTTTACCTGCCGCACCAGGAGCTTTAGTTCCTTTAGTAATAGTCCAAGCGCGTACCTCAGGCTTTCCTGCAGTGAGATAGGAAATAAGACCTAAAAGGGAATAGCATTTTTGAATCATTCTATCAAGTCCTGAGCGTTCAAGACCTAACTCCTCTAAGAACATAGCCTTTTCTTCATCGCTAAGGCTTGAAATTTCAGCCTCTAAAGCGGCGCATATTGGCAAAATTTCTGCTTTTTCCTTAGTAGCTATTTCTTTAACCATATTATAATTTTGGTTATTTTCAATGCCTGAGGAAAAGTCATCCTCACTCATATTGCAAGCATAAATAACAGGCTTTGCAGAAAGTAGTGCAGTTGTGTTAATGATTTCGTTTTCATTTTCATCTAAAATTTCAACCGAGCGAGCGGGAAGACCTTTTTCAAGATGCTCAATAAGACGTTTTAAAAAGTCAACCTCGCCTTGCATTTTTTTATCACCCTTTAAGGCTTTTGTTGCTTTATCAAGACGTCGCTGTACCATTTCAATATCGGAAAAAATAAGTTCTAAATTAATTGTTTCAATATCGCGTACGGGGTCTACAGAGCCCTCCACGTGAATAATATCAGTGCTTTCAAAACAGCGTACAACGTGAACAATAGCGTCCACCTCACGTATATTTGAAAGGAACTTGTTTCCAAGCCCTTCACCCTTAGAAGCTCCCTTAACAAGACCTGCAATATCAACAAATTCTATCACAGCCGGTGTAAATTTATCAGGATTATAAATTTGTGCTAACTTTTCAAGTCTTTCGTCAGGAACACTTACCATTCCTACGTTTGGCTCAATAGTACAAAAAGGATAGTTTGCAGACTGTGCGCCTGCATTTGTGATTGCATTAAACAGAGTTGATTTTCCTACGTTTGGCAGTCCTACCATACCTAATTTCATAATGAAAAAACATCCTTTATTATAACTTTTAGTACAATTATAAAACCAAATAGACATATTATCAAGAAAAAACTTAAAAAAACTATAAAATGTTTTGATTTTTATAATGATTTATAGTATAATCTAATTTGAGAATTTATAAATTAAAGGAGGCAGCAAATTGAAAACCAATTACAGTGTATCGCTTGAAAAAATTATTAACGAGTTTTCTCTTGAGATTTTAACTATGCCAAAGCATAACCAAGAAATTATGATAACCACTACGGAAATTAACCGACCGGGTCTTCATATGGCTGGTTATTTCGAGTTTTTTGATAAAAATCGTATTCAAATAATAGGTAAAAGCGAGGAGAGTTTTCTAGGCCGTTTTACAGATGAAAAATCACGCCAAAGACTTGAGGACTTTTTTTCAAGAAAGCCTGCCGCTGTTATTATTTGCCGAGGATTAGATATTAATGACAGTTATGTTGAAATTGCCGCTAAATACGATGTACCGCTTTTAAGAAGCAGTGAGTCTACTTCTGACTTCACTTCAGCTCTTATTGCGTTTTTGAATATTCATTTGGCGCCGCGTGTCACCCGCCACGGTGTTCTTGTAGAGGTTTATGGTGAAGGTATTTTACTTTTGGGAGAGAGCGGTGTAGGTAAAAGTGAAACCGCTATTGAGCTTGTAAAACGCGGACACAGACTTATTGCCGATGATGCTGTGGAAATAAGACGTGTTTCAAGTAAATCACTTGTTGGAACAGCTCCTGATAACATACGTCATTTTATTGAACTTCGCGGAATAGGTATTATTAATGCAAGTCGTATTTTCGGTGCAGGTGCGGTAAAACTAACTGAAAAAATTGATCTTGTTATTAATATGGAGCCTTGGGATGTTAACAAGGTTTATGATAGGATGGGACTAGATAATCAGACCACAGAAATATTAGATCTTAAAATTCCATCTCTTACAATACCTGTGAAACCCGGTAGAAATTTGGCGGTAATTATTGAGGTTGCTGCTATGAACAGCAGACAGAAAAAACTTGGCTATAATGCAGCGGAGGATTTACTTAAAAAGCTTGGTATGACAGATCAAGGAGAAACTGAAAAGTCTGAAACCAGACCAGTTGACCCGTTTTAAAAGATAGAAGGGAAATAAATATGTATAGATTAGGAATTGATTTAGGCGGAACAAATATTGTTGTAGGAGTGGTAGATGAAAATTTTAAAATTATAGCTACTGCAAAACGAAAAACAAAATGCCCAAGACCTGCAGAGGAAATAGTTGAAGATATGGCTGCTGCAGCGCTAGAGGCTATTAAAAATGCAAATCTTACAGTTTCAGATATCGAAGCTGCGGGTGTAGGCACACCCGGTTCTATTGATGCTGAGAACGGTATTGTAACGTTTTCTAACAATCTCGATTTTTATGATCTTGCATTAGCAGAGATGCTAAAGGAAAAAACAGGTTTAGATTTTTATCTTGAAAATGATGCGAATGCTGCAGCATACGGCGAATTTGTGGCAGGTGCGGGTAAGGGTACAAAGGATTTTATAATGATTACCTTAGGCACAGGTGTTGGCGGCGGTGTTATTATCGACGGTAAAATACGTTCGGGTTTTAATGCTGCAGGCGGCGAATTAGGTCATACGGTAATTGCTATGAACGGTGAAATGTGTACTTGCGGTAGACAGGGTTGTTGGGAAGCTTATGCATCAGCAACGGCACTTATCCGACAGACAAAACAGGCTATGCGTAAATATTCTGACAGTATTATGTGGGATATTTGTGATGGAGATATAAATAAAGTTAGCGGAATTACCGCTTTTGATGCTATGCGCAAAGGTGATTTTGCAGGTAAATTGGTAGTAGACAGATATATAGAATATATAGCTGTAGGTATTGTAAATAACATTAATATTTTCCAACCTGAGATTATTTGTATAGGTGGCGGTATTTCAAAAGAGGGAGTTGCCCTTACCAAACCCATTAAAAAATATCTCAAGGGTGAAGATTTTGCAAGATATATGAAAAAAAATACAGAAGTTAAAACTGCTGTTTTAGGTAACGATGCAGGCATAATCGGTGCGGCGAATATTTGCGATTTATATAAATAAAATTTAGGGGGGTCAGCTATGAATTTTAAGGCTTTTGAAGAATATTGTAAAACACAAAAAATTCAATATAGACTAAACGAGCCTATGAATCTTCACACAAGCTTTAAAATAGGCGGCCCTGCTGATATTTTTGTTTCGGTTTGTAATAAAGAGCAGTTAGCTGATGTAATTATAAAGTTAAATGAATTTGGAATTCCATATTTTGTTTTGGGGAAAGGTTCAAATCTGCTTGTTTCTGATAAGGGCATTGAGGGTGTGGTAATAAACACTCTCAATATGAACAAAATTTCTGTGAGCGGTGAATATGTAACAGCTGATACAGGAGCATCTTTAGCTTCGGTTTGCATTACTGCTATGGAAAATAGTCTTTCGGGGCTTGAATTCGCTTTTGGAATACCCGGTGCTGTAGGCGGTGCACTTTATATGAATGCGGGAGCTTACGGCGGTGAAATGTCACAAGCGGTAGTATCTGCGGAATATATTGATAAAGACGGCAATATTAAGCAGATTAATGCAGAGGATATGTGTCTTGGATACCGAACAAGTATTTTTAAAAACGAAAAAATGGTTATCTGCTCTGTGACCTTCAAATTAACAAAGGGTGATAAGTGTCAAATTAAAGTTGATATGGATGACTTTTTACTAAGAAGAAAAACAAAACAGCCTCTTGAATATCCAAGTGCGGGCAGTACCTTTAAAAGACCTGAGGGATATTTTGCAGGAGCGCTTATTGAAAAGAATAATTTAAAAGGCACAAGTGTTGGCGGTGCAATGGTAAGTGAAAAGCACGCGGGATTTATAATTAATTATAACAATGCTACTTGCAGTGATGTTTCATCGCTTATGCAAAAGGTTTCGGATACGGTATACCGTAATGACGGGGTAAGACTTTGTCCAGAGGTTATATTTGTAGGCAGGGAGTAGGGAATGGAATTATTAATTGTAACAGGAATGTCGGGAGCAGGTAAAACTCAGGCAGCAAAACAACTTGAGGATATGGGGTTTTATTGTGTTGATAATATACCACCAGCAATAATTCCGTCTTTTGTTGAACTTTCAAATAAAAGCGGAAACGAACTTAATAAATTAGCTGTTGTTACCGACGTTAGAGGTGGAAATTTATTTTCTGAAATTTCTGATGTGTTAACCCATCTAAAAAAATCTAATACAAACTTCAAAATTCTTTTTCTTGATGCTGCCAATGAGGTTATAGTTCGTCGTTATAAGGAAAACAGAAGAAAGCACCCGCTGTCAGACGGCGAGATATCGTTATCACAAGCTGTAGAAAAAGAAAGAAAAATGCTTTCTGAAATTAATTTGAACACAGATTATGTTATTGACACTAGTTATATTTCTATAGCACAGTTAAAGGAAAAATTATTGGCTATTTTCTTCGAGGACGCTCGCGATGTTCTTAAAATTCAGTGTAAGTCCTTTGGTTTTAAATATGGAACCGATACAGAGGCTGATTTGGTAATCGATGTAAGATGTCTGCCCAATCCCTTTTATGTTGATGATTTAAAGCATAAAACAGGGCTTGACAGTGAGGTAAGAGATTATGTGATGAGCAGTGCTGATAGTGCTATGTTTTTAGAAAAAATCACTGCTTTTATAGACTATTCTGTGCCATTATATGCAAAAGAGGGAAAAAGTCAACTTACAATTGCCTTTGGTTGCACAGGTGGTAAACACCGTTCTGTTACATTTGCAGAACTGGTTTCAAACCATCTGAAAGAACAAAATTACGACTGTATTTCGGTTCACCGCGATATACATAAAAGGTGAGGATATATGTCTTTTTGTGAAGAAGTAAAAAATGAATTAATAGCACTAAGACCTCAAGGTTGCTGTAAGCCGTCTTATGCCTACGGCTTTATGCTTTTCGGCAGGTCTTTTTCTTTAAAGAAAATATCTATTCAAACAGGCAATCAAAATGTTGCAAAGGCTTATTGCGATATAATATCTTCTGTTTATAAAATAAAGCCTCAAATTTTCTTAGGTGGAAAAGTAAGACCTACTTACAGGGCGGAAATCCAAAGTGAAGGCGACCGACTTAAAATTTTGGCTTCTGTAGATTTTGGTATTTCTGAAAGCTCTATAGACAGAAGCTTTTTTATAAGAGACTGCTGTGAACAAGCTTTTGTAAGAGGGGCTTTTTTGGCTTGCGGTAATATTAATGACCCACAAAAAGAATATAGGGCAGAATTTAATGTAAAAAATGAGACTTTGGCGAATGAATTATTGTTGCTTTTGGGGGAACACGGCATTAATATGAGGAAAGCCGTGCGAAAAAACGGGGTTTGCCTTTATACAAAGGAAAGTGCCGCAGTGGAAGACTTGCTTACATTTATAGGGGCGGGCAAAAAAACACTTGACATTATTGATACTAAAATAATGAAAGAGGTAAAAAATAATATCAACCGCGCCAGAAACTGCGACAGTAAAAATATTTCAAAGACAGTTGAGGCATCTATAAGGCAGCGCGTAGCTATCGAATTTTTAGAAAAAACGGACAGGCTTTACAGCCTTTCACAAGAATTACTTACAGCGGCACTGTTAAGACGGGATAATCCTGATGCGACCTTAAAGGAACTTTGCCGCATGTCTACAGAACCGCTTACAGTTTCAGGTCTTAATCACAGACTTAATAAGATAATATCAATATACGAAAATAATAAACAATAATTTTTCTTTTGCACTTCGCACTTTGCATTTTAGAAAGGTGGTTTGGTTAATGGATTTTACTCATTTACACGTGCATACCGAATACAGTTTACTTGATGGCTGTTGCAGAATAAAACAGCTTATTGATCGTGCGGCAGAATTAGGGCAAAAAAGCATAGCTATAACCGACCACGGTGTAATGTATGGTGCAATTGACTTTTATAAATACGCCAAGGAAAAAGGTGTTAAGGCTATAATCGGTTGTGAGGTATATGTAGCGCCGAGAAGCCGTTTTGATAAACAAAAGGGAATAGATAACTCTTATTCACACTTGGTTTTACTTTGTAAAAATAATGATGGTTATAAAAATCTCATAAAATTGGTGTCAGCAGGTTTTACTGAGGGATTTTACTCAAAACCAAGAGTCGATAAGGAATTGCTGAAAAAACACAGCGACGGATTAATAGCGCTTTCCGCCTGCCTTGCGGGTGAAATACCTAAAAGAATTTTAAACGGCGAATATGATAAAGCTAAGGAAACAGCGCTTTGGTATAAAGAAACCTTTGGTGAGGATAATTATTATCTTGAAATTCAGGACCATGGGCTTCGAGAACAGAAACTGGTTAATCCTCAGATAATTAAGCTCTCAAAAGAAACAGGCATCCCGCTTGTTTGTACAAATGATGTTCATTATATTAATGCAGATGATTACCGTATGCACAAGGTTTTACTTTGTGTGCAAACAGGAAGCAGTGTTAATGGAGATGGAGCTCTTGAATTTAAAACCAATGAGTTTTATTTAAAGAGCGGCGAACAAATGGCTGAGCTTTTCGGTAGCACTCCCGAGGCTGTTTTAAACACTGTAAAAATTTCTGATAAATGTAATGTGGAATTTGAGTTCGGCAAAATTAAATTGCCGAGATTTGATATAGGTAAGCGCGATCACTTCCAGTATTTCAGAGAAAAGTGTTATGACGGTCTATACAGTATTTACGGAAAAAATCCTGAAAAAAGCATTATAGACCGCTTAGAATATGAATTATCGGTTATAAACCGAATGGGATATGTTGACTATTATTTGATAGTAGCTGATTTTGTAAACTATGCTAAAAAAAGTGGCATTCCTGTAGGTCCTGGCAGAGGATCGGGTGCGGCAAGTCTTGCAGCTTACTGTATCGGTATTACAGGTATTGACCCTATAAAATATAATCTTTATTTTGAGCGTTTTCTTAATCCGGAAAGAGTTTCTATGCCTGATTTTGACATAGATTTTTGCTATGTTAACCGACAAAAAGTAATAGACTATGTTATTGAGAAATACGGTAAGGATAGGGTATCTCAAATTGTGACTTTTGGTACAATGGCAGCAAGAGGAGCTATAAGAGATGTGGGTCGCGCTATGGATATACCTTATGCCACCTGTGATAAAATTGCAAAGCTTATACCTCAGTCTGTAAATATGACTATAGAAAGGGCATTAGAGGGCTCAAATGAACTTAAAGCACTTTATGATAACGATGAGCAGATTAAAGAGCTTATTGATATGTCACTAAAACTTGAGGGTATGCCGCGTCACGCTTCTACTCACGCGGCAGGAGTTGTTATTTCGGACAAGCCAGTATCTGAATATGTTCCGCTGTCGGTTAACGATGAAGCAGTAGTGACTCAGTATACTATGACCTCACTGGAAGAATTAGGTCTTCTTAAAATGGATTTTTTGGGACTTCGCAATCTTACTGTTATTGAGGATACTCAAAGATTTATCCGCGTAAAAAACCCTGATTTTGATATAGAGAAAATACCGCTTGATGATAAGAAAACATATTCTTTAATGGGTAAAGGTCTTACAGACGGTGTGTTTCAGTTTGAGTCTGACGGTATGAAGAATGTGCTTCGTCAGTTCGGACCTTCGAGCATAGAGGATTTAACCGCTATTCTTTCTCTTTACAGACCAGGACCTATGGATTCTATACCGAAATATATACACAATCGTCATAACCCTCAGGATATAGTATATGAAACTCCTCTTTTAAAGCCTATTCTTGATGTAACCTATGGCTGTATTGTTTATCAGGAACAGGTAATGCAGGTGTTCAGAGCATTGGCAGGATATTCACTGGGCAGAGCGGATATTGTTCGCAGAGCAATGGCTAAAAAAAAGCATGAGGTTATGCGAAAGGAACGTGAATTTTTCCTTTACGGTGAAAAAGATGAGCACGGCAATGTTATTACTGAGGGAGCTATTGCAAGAGGTGTCGGGAAAGAGGCAGCCGAGCGGATTTTTGATGATATGTCAAGTTTTAGTTCCTATGCGTTTAATAAGGCTCATGCAGCGGCATATTCTTTTGTAGCATACAGAACAGCGTATCTTAAATGTCATTATCCTGCAGAGTATTTTTCGGCGCTTATGACAAGTATGATGGATTCTTCTTCAAAGATTTCGCAGTATACCGCTGAATGTAAGAAAAACGGAATTAAGGTGTTGCCACCGTCGGTTAATAAAAGTGAGAGCGGTTTCACGCCTGACGGCAGTAATATTCGCTTTGGACTTTCTGCTGTTAAAAATCTTGGTGTAGGTCTTATAGAAAGACTTGTTGCTGAGAGAAAACTTAACGGTGAATACACATCGATGTATGATTTTTGTCTTAGAAATTACTCGCGTGAATTTAACCGCAAGGCGCTTGAGGGACTTATTAAAAGCGGCGCGCTTGACGGGTTAGAGGATAACCGCCGACAGATGCTGTATAATATAGAGGGAGTTATCTCCGCTGTAGAAAACGAAAAACGTTTTTCGGGTGACGGTCAGCTTAATTTGTTTGAAGAAATGGGTACGCCCGAGGGTTTTGTTCTTCAAAAAATGGACGAAATGGAAGAAAATCTAAAGTTAGAACTTGAAAAAGAAGCCACTGGTCTTTACCTTTCGGGACATCCGATGGATAAATATGTAACATTTGTTAAAAATGCGGGTTATACTGCAATAGGAGATATTATATCAGGCAAGATTTCAGATTCAAAAAGGGTTACTGTTGCAGGAATTTTAAGCGGAATTAAAGTGCGTCAGCTTAAAAACAACAATTTGCTTGCTACCGTTACTATTGAGGATATTACCGCTTCAATAAGTGTTACAGTGTTTGCTAAGGCTTATGCGGAATATAAACATTTACTTTCTTCAAATTCACCTGTTATTCTTACAGGCAGAGTTTCTGAAAGAGAGGACAGGGACACCGAAATTATTTGTGAAAAGGTAGAGGCTATACCTGAAAATACGGCAAATACCAATGTTAACAAGATACCAAGAGGTCTTTATTTGAAAATGAAAAACGTTGAAGGCCCCTTAATGCAAGATGTAAAGCAGTTGCTTTCGCAAAATAAGGGAGACAATGCGGTTTATATTTACTGTACCGATACTAAAAAGAAGCTTGAGGCGCCAAAAAATCTTTGGATCAGCGAAAATAATGACCTAATTTATTCCTTAACTCAATTATTAGGTGCAGAAAATGTAAAATTTGTCAAATAAAGTATTGAAAAAAAGTTGATTATGGTATATACTAATTTCTAATTGGAAGAATTTTTGTTTGGAGTTGAAATAAATGAAAACTATAGGTGTATTAACAAGCGGCGGTGATGCGCCCGGTATGAACGCTGCTGTTCGTTCGGTTGTAAGAACAGCTATTTCCTTAGGAATGACGGTTAAAGGTATCAGACGTGGATATAACGGTCTTATTGAAGGAGATATTTTTGATTTGGATGTACGCTCTGTGTCGGATATTATTCATAGAGGCGGTACGGTTCTTTATACTGCTAGAAGTCCTCTTTTCAAAACTGAAGAGGGTATGGCTGCTGCTATCGAAAACTGTAAAAAGCACGGTATTGAGGGTATAGTAGTAATCGGCGGTGATGGTTCTTACCGCGGAGCTCGTGATTTATCCTTGAAAGGAATTCCCTGTGTAGGTATCCCTGGCACTATTGATAATGATATTTCCTCGACAGAGTATACACTTGGTTTTGATACTGCTATGAATACTGCTGTGGAAATGGTAGATAAAATACGTGATACTGCTCAGTCACACGACCGTTGCAGTGTTGTTGAGGTAATGGGAAGAAGAGCAGGCTTTTTGGCACTACAGTGCGGCATTGCCGTTGGTGCTACAGCTATAATAGTACCTGAAATTGAATTTAATCTTGATGACATTATTTCAAGAATTAAACTTTCTCAGAAAACAGGTAAAAAACATTTTATTATCGTTGTTGCCGAGGGAGTCGGTGGAGTTGATAATATTGCCAAGAAAATTGAAGAGGCTACTGAAATTGAAACAAGAGCTACAATTTTAGGTCATGTTCAGCGTGGCGGTAGTCCCACTGTTCGCGATCGTGTTTATGCTACGCGTTTTGGATATGCCGCAGTGCAATTATTAAATAGAGGTATTGGCAACCGAGTTGTTGGAATGAAGCACGGGCAGATTGTTGATTATGATATTTATGAGGCTCTTAATATGAAAAAGCCTTTTGATACCGAAATGTTTGAGGTTGCTAATACAACCGCTATCTGATTTTAAAGGGCCGATAATTCATCGGCTCTTAATTTTATAATGGAATAGGTTAGGTGAAACGATTCTGTTACGCCAAACTACAATCATTATTAAAGGGGTAACTAAATGACCGAAAAGGTGCTTATAGGTATGAGTGGGGGAGTGGATTCTTCTGTTACGGCAAAGCTTTTACTGGATATGGGTTACACTGTAGCAGGAATGACGCTTACTCTTTGTGAAAATGATAATGAAAACAGTATTAGAGATGCTAAGTCTGTTTGTGACAAGTTGGGTATTGAACATTATGTATTAGACCTTAGAAAAGAGTTTCAAAATTTTGTTATAAAGGACTTTATAGAGGAATACAAAAACGGCAATACTCCAAACCCCTGTATTGTTTGCAATAAATATATAAAGTTTGGGGCAATGCTCGATAAAGCTGAAGTCTTGGGATTTGATAAAATAGCTACAGGACATTATGCAAGGGTTTGCTTTGAGAATAACAGGTATATTCTTAAAAAAGCAACAGATATATCAAAGGACCAGTCCTATGTGCTTTACAATTTAACACAAGAAAAGTTATCTAGAGTTTTATTTCCTCTTGGCAATTATACAAAAAGCGAAATTAGAGAAATTGCAGTAGAAAACGGGTTTGTTAATGCAGACCGACCTGACAGTCAGGATATTTGCTTTGTGCCTGACGGTGATTATGCGTCCTTTATTCAAAATAATGACAATTTTGTGTCACCGATGGGAGAATATGTAGATTTAAACGGCTCAGTATTAGGAAAACATAAGGGAATCATTCATTACACCTTAGGTCAAAGAAAGGGACTTGGAATTGCCCTTGGTAAACCGCAGTTTGTAATAGATAAAAATTCTAAGACAAACAGAGTGGTGTTGGGCGATGAGAAACATCTGTTTAAAACTACGGTAAGGGTTAAAAATGTTAATTTTATCCCATTTGACAGCCTCCAGAGTGAAATGCAGGTGTATTCAAAGCTAAGGTACCGCCATAATGCCGCAAAGTCCAAGATAAAAGCGCTTGAAAACGGAGATGTAGAAATAATATTTAGGGAGCCACAAAGGGCGGCAAGTCCTGGACAGTCGGCTGTGTTTTATGATGGCGATACTGTTGTTGGCGGCGGAATTATATTTTAATAGAGTTATTAAAAAAACACCTCAAACATATTATTAATCAAGGTAATATGTTTGGGGTGTATTATTTTGAAAAAAATTATTAGTTTTATTCTTACTTTTTGTATTTTAGCGGCGTTTCCTGTATCCGCAATAGAAAAAACGGTATCTAGTGAGTGTTCTGTAGATGACATTAATGTGCCTATAAAAGTCGAAGAAACTAATGCTGCAATAGGACAGACGCTTGATATTAAGGCAAAATCTGCAATACTTATGGAGCCCAACACCTGCAAAATTTTGTATGAATATAATGCAGATGAAAAACTTTCGCCCGCATCAATCACGAAAATTATGCCGCTTTTACTTGTTATGGAAGCAATAGAACGCAAGGATATTACTCTGGAAACTGTTGTAACAGCCAGTGAACATGCTTGTAGTATGGGAGGTTCTCAAATCTGGTTAGAGCCTGGGGAAAGCATGACGGTTGATGAACTTTTAAAGGCTACGGTTATTGCTTCTGCTAACGATGCTTGTGTGGCTTTGGGAGAACTTATTGCAGGTAGTGAAGAGGGTTTTGTAGCTCTTATGAATGAGAGGGCAAGGCAACTTGGTATGAACAACACAACCTTTATCAATTGCACAGGACTTGATGCGGATGGGCATTTAACTACCGCACACGATGTTGCTATTATGTCAAGCGAGCTTATAAAACACGATCTAATTAAAAATTATTCAACTGTTTGGATGGATTCATTGCGAGACGGACAGAGCGAGCTTGTAAATACAAACAAGCTTGTAAGGTTTTATGAGGGAACTACAGGTCTTAAAACTGGAACTACAAGTATTGCTAAATATTGTCTTTCGGCAACCGCCGAGCGAAACGGACTTGAGCTTGTAGCAGTTGTTCTTGCAGGCGAAACAAGTAATGATCGTTTTGCAGGTGCTAAAAAACTGCTTGATTACGGCTTTGCAAATTACAGTTTCACCTCAATTAAACCCGAATTAAAAGAAAAAGAAATACCTGTTTTAAAGGGAGTAAAGAAAAAGGTTGGAGTTGTGGCAGACGGCAGTGTAGATGTTTTGCTTACTAAACAAGAAAGTGCGGAAATCATCAAGAAAACCCAATGGAACAAAAATATTGAAGCGCCTGTAAAAAAAGGCGACGTATTAGGATATGTAAATATTTATAACGGCGAAAATGAGATGGGAAAAATTGAAATAAAGGCTAGTGAAGATATAAAAAAGAAGGATATTTTTGTTACTTTTGGTTGGATTTTGAATGAAATTTTTAAATTGTAAAAACTTTTGATGAATATATTGTAATTTAACTTGAAAAAAGAAATAAATTAGTGTACAATAGATATAGAAACTATACGGGGGTATATAAATGTCAATTAGTTTCAATTATTCCTACGCAAAAGATTTTATAAGAGAGAATGACCTTAAGGGCTTAGAGGCTCAGGTTTTAGCTGCACACGATACTGTTAATAATAAAGACGGTCTCGGAAACGACTTCTTAGGTTGGGTATCTCTTCCTTATGATTATGATAAGGAAGAATTCGCAAGAATTAAAAAAGCGGCAGAAAAAATCCGTAAGGATACTGATGTTCTTATAGTTATTGGTATCGGCGGCTCATATTTAGGTGCTCGTGCCGCTATCGAATTTTTAAAAGGACCTTATTACAACAATCTTCGCGACGGCGCACCAGAAATATATTTTGCGGGTAACAGCATAAGCGGTGCCGCTTTATCAGATACCTTAAAGCTGTGTGAGGGTAAACGAGTGTCGGTTAATATTATTTCTAAATCAGGCACAACTACCGAGCCTGCAGTAGCTTTCAGAGTATTAAGAAAATATTTAGAAGAGCAATACGGTGAAAAGGAAGCTGCAGAGCGTATTTACTGCACAACTGATAAATCTAGAGGAACACTTAAGGCATTGGCGGACGAAAAGGGTTATGAATGCTTTGTAGTACCCGATGATGTAGGCGGAAGATTCTCTGTTCTGACAGCTGTGGGACTTCTTCCTATTGCGGCGGCTGGCGCAGATATTGACGCTTTAATGAATGGTGCTCAAATTGCCGCTGAAAAATATAATAAAAAAGATGTTTACGCTAATGACTGCTATTTATATGCAGCACTCAGAAATGCTTTTTATCGTAAGGGTAAATCGGTTGAATTATTGGTTTCTTATGAGCCGCGATTCACTATGATGGCTGAATGGTTTAAGCAGTTATTCGGCGAGAGTGAGGGCAAGGATAATAAGGGATTATTCCCTGCATCTGTCACCTTCTCTACTGATCTACATTCTATGGGACAGTTCGTTCAGGACGGTAGCCGATTAATGTTTGAAACTGTTGTAACCTTTGGCGAAAGTGATAAAGATGTTGTTATAGAGAAAGAGGAAAATGATGGCGACGGTCTTAACTTCCTTGCGGGTAAAACAATGTCTTTTGTAAACGAAAAGGCTTTTGAGGGTACTGTGCTTGCTCATACCGATGGCGGAGTCCCTAACCTTGTAATCAACATTGATAAGCCTGATGAAAAAAATTTAGGCGAGCTTATTTATTTCTTTGAGAAGGCTTGTGCTGTTTCGGGTTATATGCTGGGCGTAAATCCTTTCGATCAACCAGGTGTTGAAAGCTATAAAAAGAATATGTTTGCGCTTCTCGGAAAGCCCGGTTACGAGGCTCAAAAAGCAGAGCTTGAGGCAAGACTCGGAAAATAATTATTGATACTACTGCCAAGGCGGCAGAGAAATATAAAAGGAGATGGTTTTAATGATT
Source organism: Acutalibacteraceae bacterium (assembly GCA_045578145.1). Classification (GTDB taxonomy): domain Bacteria; phylum Bacillota; class Clostridia; order Oscillospirales; family Acutalibacteraceae; genus UBA737. The sequence goes on along the minus strand of JAZNJT010000100.1, from coordinate 7,776 downwards.
AAACTCATTATCGGAAAGAAAGGTTCAGGCAAGACAAAAAAATTAGTTGATTTAGTAAATGAAGCTACAGCTAAAAGTCTTGGTAATGTTGTTTGTATAGAAAAGGGCGACACATTGACTTTTTCTGTTACACATAAAGCACGTCTTATAGACGCAGACGCTTATGGTATTTCAGGTTACGGCGAATATTTCGGTATGCTCGCAGGCATTAAGTCGGGTAATCACGATGTAACTCACATTTTCGGTGATGCAACACTTCGCATTGGAACACGTAACTATGATGAATTGGTGGATTTCATAGAAAGACTTTCAAAAATCGAAGATGTCGAATTCCTATTCACAGTATCTGCTGATAAGGAAGAATTACCTAAGAAACTTTTTGATTTAGCTGAAATAGTTTAATAACATTTTAAAGGTCTGTGAAATCAGGCCTTTAATTTTTTTCTTAAAGCTAAAAAATAATTGAAAAAGCTGTTATTATATGGTAAAATTATATGTAATATTTTTGAAAGGTTAATGATAATGGAAAAGGCTTTTAAAAAATTGCTTATGTTATTATCCTATTTGCTTATATGCACAGTTATCGCCTTGACATTTCTTGTGCCTACATATAAAGTATCGGGAAAAAGGGTGGACTTTTTTTCTGCGCTTGAGATAGTTGATAATATCAAAAACCTTGAAATGAATATGACTACCATTATTTATGCACAGGACAAAGAGGGTAACTGGCAGGAATATAGGCGTCTTCACGGAAATGAAAACAGAATTTGGGTTAGTATGGATAAAATGCCAGAACATCTAAAAAATGCTTTTATAGCTATTGAAGATGAAACCTTTAAAACTCATTCGGGCATAAATTGGAAAAGAACATTGGGCGCTATAGGTAACTTCTTTTTCAAGTTTGATGAAACGCAGTTTGGCGGCTCTACAATTACACAGCAGTTGATTAAAAACATCACTATGGACAAGGGTAAGACTGCTTACCGAAAAGTTCGTGAAATAATAAGAGCGCTTATTATTGAAAAAAATCTCAAAAAAGATGAGATTTTAGAGGCGTATCTTAATACCATAGCCTTAGGTAACGGTATATGCGGCGTTCAGGTTGCAGCTAATAACTATTTTAATAAGGACGTCAGCGAATTAACCCTTGCTGAGTCTGCTTGCCTTGCGGCGATTACTCAGAATCCTTCAAAATATAACCCTATAACTGGTATGAAAAGCAATAAAATTCGCCGCAATGCCGTGCTTGATAAAATGCTTGAGCTTGATTTGATAACTGTTCAAGAATTTAAATCGGCATACGGTGCGGAAATAAGCTTAGATGATTCTAAAGAAGAACATCTTGAGGCAGAAATTAATAATTATTTTGTTGATGCATTAATAGAACAAATTATAGAAGATTTTGTTGAAAGATATGGCTGTACAGAGCAAATAGCTTCTACAATGCTTTATAACGGCGGGTATCAGATATATTCTACAATAAAGCCTGAAATTCAGGAATCAATGGAAAAGGTTTATACTAATACAGGTAAATATTTTTATCTTAAAGGTAAGAATATAGCGGGTGATAAGGTTCATGTTCAGTCTGCTATGACCATTATGGATTATGAGGGACATATTGTCGGCTTGGTAGGTGGCGCGGGCGAAAAGCTTGTTAACCGAGGTCTTAACCGTGCGATATCATCTCCCAGACAGCCCGGCTCTACTATGAAGCCTTTAGGTGTATATACCTTAGCTATCGAGAACGATCTTGTACATTACTCATCTAATGTACTTGATGAGCCTATAAAAAATTATTATCCTGATGGCAAGTCAGGTCCTGCAGAATGGTACGGATCATATAAGGGCACAATAACTCTCGATTATGCTATCAGAAAATCAGCAAACACTATTCCTGTGCGTTTATTACAGGAAATAGGGGTTGAAAAGTCTTATGATTTTCTTACTAAAAAGCTTCATTTAAAGTATTTAAAGGAAGATGATAAAAATCTTGCTTCGTTGGCACTTGGCGGTTGTGTTTACGGTATCACAACAACCGAATCTGCCGCAGCTTACGCAATCTATGGTAACGGTGGAGTTTATCATAAACCTACAACCTACTATAAAATAGAACGCGTTGGCGGAGAGGTTGTAATAGATTATGATGAAACAGGCGAACAGGTAATAAGTCCTGCTACAGCTACTATAATGAATCATCTGTTACAAGGTGTTGTAAGCGGAAGCGAGGGTACAGGTAGTAGCATTAGATGGTATAATACTATGAAAGCTTATGCCAAAACGGGTACTTCAAGTGAGTCTAAGGACTTATGGATGGTAGCTGGAACTCCGTATTATGTTGGCTCGGTATGGTATGGTTTTGATAAACAGCAGGAAATACACAGTACATCTGCGGCGGCTACTGTGTGGCGTGATATTATGAAAGAAGTACATGCGGGACTTGAAAAGAAAACCTTTACAGACAGTGAGGATGTTGTTAAAAAGGGAATAGGCTATTATAAAAAAGATACTAATCCCGATAATATTCTCTACAGTCAGTCTTCGTCTGAAAGTTCTGCTACTTCAAGTGAAGCATCACAGCTGACATCTCAGGTATCTGAGCCTCAGGAGGTGTCTTCACAGGTCGAGGCATCTTCACAAGTCGAGGTATCTTCACAGCCTGCAGTTTCTGAACCTGCGGAAGAAAGCGGGGCATCTAAGCCTACGGCCACATCGTCAGCTTCAACTACTACAACTCCAAGTTCTTCATTATCTGAGGATATAACACAGCAATAAAAAGGATGTTCTGGTGAACATCCTTTTGTTATGTAACGAATACATCAGGCTTTGCCGACAGTTATGATTATTTTATATAAAAATGTATTAAAAGATTAAATTTTGGTTGACTTTACATCTCTTTAATAATATAATAAATAAAATATATTATAAAGGAGTAATTTAGAATGGCATATTATTTTAAAGAAATGTCACATACGTTTAATGAGTATTTGTTGGTTCCGGGTTATTCATCCTCTGAATGTATCCCTGCTAATGTAAGCCTTAAAACTCCGCTTGTTAAGTTTAAAAAAGGCGAGGAACCCGCAATTTCTATGAATATACCAATGACCTCTGCTATAATGCAGTCAGTTTCGGGCGACCGTTTGGCAGTAGCGCTTGCGCGTGAGGGTGGCGTTTCTTTTATATACGGCTCTCAGTCTATTGAAGATGAGGCAGCAATGGTAGCGCGTGCTAAATCTTATAAAGCAGGCTTTGTTGTAAGCGACTCTAATGTTACTCCTGAAAGTACCTTGGCTGATATTTTGGAATTAAAAGCTAAAAATGGTCATTCAACTGTAGCAGTAACTTCTGACGGAACTTCAAACGGTAAGCTTTTGGGTATCGTTACAGGCAGAGATTACAGAGTAAGCCGTATGTCTACCGATGTTAAGGTTAAGGAGTTTATGACTCCGCTTGAAAAACTCATTGTAGCTGATGAATATACAACCTTAAAGCAAGCTAACGATATTATTTGGGATAATAAGCTCAACTCTTTACCGATAGTTGATAAGGAAGGTAATCTTAAATATTTTGTATTCCGTAAGGACTATGATGCTCACAAGGAAAATCCTAATGAGCTATTGGATAAGGACAAGCGTTATGTTGTAGGAGCAGGTATAAACACACGTGACTATGAACAGCGTGTACCCGCATTGGTTGCGGCTGGTGCAGATGTGCTTTGTATTGACTCCTCCGAGGGCTTTAGCGAGTGGCAGTCAAGGACAATTGCGTTTATCCGCGAAAAATACGGCGACACTGTAAAGGTTGGCGCAGGTAACGTTGTTGACCGAGAAGGTTTCTTGTTCCTTGCTGAAGCTGGCGCCGACTTTATAAAGGTTGGTATAGGCGGCGGCTCTATTTGTATTACCCGTGAAACCAAGGGTATAGGTAGGGGACAGGCTACTGCTCTTATCGATGTTTGCGCGGCGCGTGACGAGTATTTCGAAAAGACAGGTGTTTATATTCCTGTTTGTTCAGACGGTGGTATTGTTCATGACCATCACATTACATTAGCTCTTGCAATGGGTGCAGACTTTATGATGTTAGGTCGTTACTTTGCAAGATTTGATGAAAGCCCAACAAATAAGATTTCCATTAACGGAAATTACTATAAAGAATATTGGGGTGAAGGCTCAAACAGAGCTCGTAACTGGCAGAGGTATGACCTTGGCGGTGATAAGAAGCTGTCATTTGAAGAGGGTGTCGATTCTTATGTTCCGTATGCAGGAAGCCTTAAGGATAATGTCGGTCTTTCACTTAGTAAGGTTAAATCAACCATGTGCAACTGTGGTGCACTTACAATTCCAGAACTTCAGCAGAAAGCAAAACTCACACTTGTTTCTTCCACAAGTATTATTGAGGGCGGCGCACATGATGTTATTCAAAAAGAAACCTCAACAGGAGTTATTAAATAACATAAAAATTAAAGGTCGTATGTTTTGGCATACGACCTTTGTTTATAGTATGATTATTATTGCAAGAATAATAAATGCTGTTTTAAATACATTTATTATTAATTTAAAATTTGGGAAAACCTCTGCAATTTTTTCGGCAACCGTAGTTATCTTTTCTGTGTTAATAACATCATTGCTTATTATCGCATTTAACCTGTTATCTGTACCCGACTGTTCTTGTGAAGAATCAGCGGATTGATTAGGAGACATAGAAGATGAATTTTTAGGTGGGTTTATAGGTGAAAACTCCTTGTCTGGATATTGCTCCTTGAATAAATTCTCAATAATCTCGTTTTTAGGTATTTCGCTGCCAATCTGATTATCAAATTTACCATCTTCACTGTGTTCGACCGTGTATTCAATACGGTCAACAAAATCATTACAGGTAATACAGTAACGCACCATAGTGCCGACAGTATCAGCAGTTGCTACTTTTTCAATAGTCCATTCTTCTGGGAACTCGTGACCTACCTTCTCGATTTTTTTACTGTCCACGTGGTTACACTTCTGACAAAATCTTTCCTTTATACCCTCACTCTTGCAGGTGGGCTTTGCCACAGTCTTCCAATCACTGTATTTTTTGTGCGAACAGTTATTTCCGTTAAAAGCTATGTCAACACCGCCTGAGGTTATAGTTGGTATTATTCTGTCAAGATTCCAATTGCAAAAGTCACCCTGTGAATACTTAATATCAATTTTGCTGAATCCGCATTCTGCATTGTCATTTACTTTAAATCTCAGACTCATAATTTCATCGTTTCGTTTTCTGTCACCAGGCTCTAAGCATACAAAACGAATAAGGTTTTTATTTGGGTGATCAATTAAATATTCAAAATCTTTAACAACTCTACCTGGCACAAATTCTATATATTTTAAAGCTTTGGAATCATATGTAATAGAAATTGTAATTGCCATAATACCCGGATTATCTTCGATAGAAATAGGTATAGTAACAATATCACCTGTAATAGCAGAGGTGGTGCCGATTGTTATATGTCCCCTTTCAACTATTGCAGCTGAGGCGGTAATAGTTGAAAAAGCCGCTGAAATAACACATATACTACAAATAATTGCAATTAACTTTTTCATATATCTGCTCCGTAATTTATTTATGTATTAATTATACATTTTTTATAAATAAAAGTCAATTGCAAAGAAAAGGGAGTATATATTTCTTCTACTACAAATAATAATAAAAAAGTGTTTACTTTAAAAACTAATTGTCGTAAAATAGTATATAGGTGATTAATTTGGCAAATGATAAAATAGTTATTAAGGGCGCTAATGAGCATAACCTAAAAAATATTGATGTAGAAATCCCAAGGGATAAACTTATTGTTTTCACAGGTCTTTCAGGAAGCGGTAAGTCTTCTTTGGCATTTGATACGATTTATGCAGAGGGACAGCGAAGGTATGTTGAATCCCTGTCTTCCTATGCGCGCCAATTTTTAGGCCAGATGGAAAAGCCAAATGTTGATACAATTGAAGGACTTTCACCTGCGATTTCCATTGACCAAAAAACCACATCTAAAAACCCGCGTTCTACTGTTGGAACGGTTACTGAAATATATGATTATTTAAGACTTCTTTATGCAAGGGTGGGTGTTCCTCACTGTCCTATCTGTCATAAAGAAATCAGTCAGCAAACAACCGACCAGATTGTTGATGCTGTAATGAAATTGCCTGTCGGTACTAAATTCCAAATACTTTCTCCTATTGTAAAGGGCAGAAAGGGTGAACACATAAAAGAACTTGAATCTGCTAGAAAATCAGGTTATTCAAGGGTTAGAATAGACGGTAATATTTATGATCTTTCAGAAGAAATAAAGCTTGAAAAAAATAAAAAGCATATAATAGAGGTTGTAGTAGATCGTCTGGTAATTAAAGAAGATATCTTATCCCGCCTTACTGACAGTATTGAAACCGCGGCAAAGCTATCGGGCGGTCTTGTTTGGGTTGATGTAATAGGCGGAGAAGAGTTTCAGTTTTCTCAAAGCTATGCCTGTGATGAGCATGGTATAAGTATACCCGAGCTTGCGCCTACCATGTTTTCCTTTAATAATCCAATGGGTGCATGTCCTGTTTGCACAGGTATCGGAATGTTTATGAAGGTTGACCCGCGACTTATAATAAATGATGAGAATAAGTCCTTGTTAGAGGGTTGTATCAAGGCGTCAGGCTGGGGTGTGAATTCATGGCTTAATCCCGATGCTTCAACTGTTGCCGAAATGTATTATAACGGTCTTGCTGAACATTACGGTTTTGATATAAACACTCCTTGGAAGGAGTTAAGCGAGGAAGTAAAATCAAAAGTGCTTTACGGCACGGGTGATACCAAAATTAAATTGGTGCGCAACACAGTATACGGTGGGGGCACATATTATTCTAATTTTGAGGGAATCATTAACAATCTTGAAAGACGTTATAAGGAAACCACAAGTGATTATTCAAGAAATGAAATCGAAAGCTATATGAATGAAAGCAACTGTCCCGAGTGTAAGGGCGCAAGGCTAAAGCCGGAATATTTAGCGGTTACAATCGGAGGCAAGAATATAAAAGAATTTTGCGATATGTCGGTTGTAAAAGAGCTTGAATTTATTGAAAGCCTTTCGTTTGGACAAAGGGATACTATGATTGCAAAGCCGATTTTAAAGGAGATTAAGGAAAGACTTAATTTCCTTAAAAGCGTTGGCCTTGAATATCTGGATTTGTCGCGTTCCTCGGGTACTTTATCGGGCGGCGAAAGTCAGCGTATACGCCTTGCAACCCAAATCGGTTCTTCGCTTATGGGTGTGCTTTATATTCTTGATGAACCAAGTATAGGTCTTCATCAAAGGGATAATGAGCGGCTTATTTCAACCCTCAAAAGACTTCGCGATTTAGGTAATACTGTAATAGTTGTCGAACACGATGAGGATACTATGCGCGCGGCTGACTATATTGTCGATATAGGTCCGGGAGCTGGAATACACGGCGGTAATGTTGTGTTTTCGGGCGATTTGGAAAGTCTTAAGAACTGTGAGAATTCTGTCACAGCTGATTATCTTACAGGCAGAAAGAAAATACCTGTGCCTAAAAGCAGAAGAAAGGGTAACGGAAGCTTTTTAACTGTTAAGGGAGCAGCTGAAAATAACCTTAAAAACATTAATGTAAAAATACCGCTCGGCACCTTTACTTGTGTTACAGGTGTTTCGGGCAGCGGCAAATCTTCGTTCGTGAATGATATACTTTGCAAGGTTTTGGCTAATAAATTAAATCATGCCAAAACAATACCTGGTAAGTACAAATC
>JAZNJT010000099.1:0-5918 GCA_045578145.1 Acutalibacteraceae bacterium | reverse complement strand
CTTCAAGGGCGTGAGTACCTGTCTGGTAGGTTTTTGAAACACCGCGAAACTCAATAATCGGCTTTTGCAGTGCTAAGTTTTCGTTGCTGTTTAAAGAATGTTCCATCAGATTGTTCTGCTTTCTTAGTATTTAATAGGGTTACTCTTTAAGTATTTATTAACCATAAGTGCAATTTTGAATATAATTGCATGGTCAAATTCGCGAAGGTCAAGACCCGTAATTTTTTTAATTTTTTCAAGTCTGTAAACCAAAGTGTTTCTATGAACAAAGAGCTTTCTCGATGTTTCGGAAACATTAAGATTGTTTTCAAAGAAACGCTGAATAGTGAATAATGTTTCCTGATCAAGACTTTCAATAGAACCCAACTTAAAAACTTCTTTTAAGAAGGTTTCGCAAAGTGTAGTGGGTAACTGATAAATAAGACGTGCAATTCCTAAATTATCATAAGCCACGATTGTTTTCTCAGTATCAAAAACCTTTCCAACTTCAAGAGCAGTCTGGGCTTCCTTGAAGGAGCGGGCAAGGTCTTTAAGATTGTCAACAGTAGTACCGATACCGATAACAACATGAGCATAAAATTCACCTGAAATTGTATCTGCAATAGAAGAAGCTAACTTTTCAACTGTTTTAGGATCAATACCAGGTTTTGTTTCTTTAACAAGAGCAATATCGTTTTCGTTAATGCTTATAACAAAATCCTTGGCTTTATCAGGGAAGAGATTTTGCACAATGTCATAAATGGATATATCGGCTTGTTCGGTAGAACGGATAAGAATAACTGTGCGCATAACATCACTGTTAAAGTAAAGCTCACGAGCTTTAAGATAAATATCTCCAGGCAAAATATTATCAAGAATAATATTTTTAATAAAATTACCTCGGTCATACTTTTCATCATAATAAAATTTTATATTAGCAAAAGAAACTGCTAAAACAGATGCATATTTAGAAGCTAAAAGGTCTTCACCCTCTACAAATACAGTGTAATTGGCTCCCTGTGAAGAAGCGAGACTTTTATAGGTAAGTCCATCTAAAACAATAAGCTCATTAGCGGTTATGGTAAATGCTTCCATTGTTTCGCCGATTTTACCAAGCTCTGAGCAGGCAATTATAGTGTAATTTTCATCTATAACACCAAAGGTTCGGTCAATTGACTCCTTCATTTGATGAATTACACCTTGGAATAAGCGGTTTGCCATAGTTAAATACACTTCCTTTATTTAAATAGATATAATAATTAGAATTATACACTTACTATTCTACACAATATTTAGTAATTTTTCAAGTATTAAATACAAAAAATGCGAAAAAAGTTACAAAAATGTTACAGTATACTGTTTTTTTGGTGACCTAATTAAAAAAGCATTGACAACAGATGGAAAAATTGCTAAATTTACATCGGGTGAGTTGGAATGAATACTAAAAAGCAGACATTGGGAATACTAGCGGCGCTTATAGCTAATATTATTTTTGGATTTAGCTTCATTTTTTCTAAGTTGGCGCTCCAAAACGCAGAACCGCTTGTGATTTTAAGCGCAAGATTTACTATTGGTTTTCTTGTTCTTAATTTTCTTTTGCTATCAGGTAGATTTAAGATAGAATTAAAAGGCAAGCCAAAGCTAAAACTTATTTTAATGGGACTAATGCAACCGCTTTTTTATTTTCTCTTTGAGCTCTACGGTTTGTCGCTTGTGTCCTCAGCGCTTTCAGGTGTTATAATTTCGTTAGTTCCCGTTTTGGTTATGCTTTTAGCAACTGTTTTTTTAAACGAAAAACCGTCTTTTTTACAGATTGTCTGCACTGTGTTATCAATAATAGGAGTAAGTCTTATAAGCATTATATCAAACGATGGCTCAAAAAATTATTTATTGGGTGTAATACTGCTTTTTGGTGCGGTTGTTTGTGCAGCTTTCTTTAACATTTTAAGCAGACACGAATCTAAAAATTTCAGCCCCTTTGAAAGAACGTATATGATGTTTTTATTAGCTACTGTAGGCTTTAATGTGATTTCGCTTGTAAGATATAGGGGAGAGTATTTTAATAAGCTTTTTGAAGCTATACTAATTCCCGAGTTTTTAATTGCGGTTTTTTATCTTGCGGTGCTTTCTTCGGTTGTAGCATTTTTGCTTTATAATTATTCTACAACACAAATAAGCATCTTGCAATCAGCATCTTTTTCCAATATTATAACGGTTGTAACCGTTTTGGCAGGAATACTGATTTTAAAAGAAAATTTTGGTATTTTGGAAGGTATGCTTTGTTTACTTATTATTTTAGGAGTATGGGGTGTAAACAGTTTTACAGCTGAGAATAAAAAATAAAGCGCTATGCTCAAAGCATAGCGCTTGTTTCTTTATTAATCGTTTACGTAAGGAAGTAAAGCCATTTGACGAGCACGCTTAATAGCAGTGGTAATTTCACGCTGGTGAGCAGCGCAAGTACCTGTTGCACGGCGGGGAAGAATCTTAGCGCGTTCAGAAATGAACTTGCGAAGACGGGCTACGTCCTTATAATCAATGCTTTCAACACGATCAACGCAGAAATGGCAAACCTTCTTGCGAGGTTTTTTATGCATAGGTCTATCGTTTCTCTCGTTTTCCATTTTAAAAGCCTCCTTAAATTTTATTTTTGACGTTTACATATTAGAATGGTAAATCGTCATCAGTAGCATCGCCTAAATCGGCGAAATCATTTACGTCAGCATTGCTGAATGAAGCTGGAACATTATCTGCAGGGGCAGAAGAATCTCTCTTTGACTCAACAAACTGAACATTGTTTGCAACTACCTCAAATGCTGTGCGGTTGTTGCCATTCTTATCCTGATATCTTCTGGTCTGAATAGAGCCTTCAATACCGATAAGATTGCCCTTTTTGAAGTATTTTGTTATGAATTCCGCAGTTTGACGCCATGCAACGATATTAATAAAATCTGCCTGACGTTCTTCTCCGGAACGGTAATTACGGTTCACAGCGATGGAGAATGTTGTAACCGAAATGCCGTTAGGAGTGGTCTTGAGTTCGGGGTCGGCTGTTAAGCGACCTGTTAAAACTACTAAATTAAACATTCCTTTTTTCCTCCATTACTTCTTGATTACCATAACGCGTAAAACACCGTCTGTAATCTTTACGATACGCTCAAGCTCAGCGGGGAAATTGGGCTCGCTTTCAAAATTGTAGAAAACATAGTAACCCTCAGCCTCATCATTGATGAGATATGCAAGACGACGCTTGCCCCAATCATCAACGCTTTCAATGGTACCGTTTTTTGCGATGAGGTCATTAATCTTCTCTTTAAGAGCTGTAGTAGCTTCTTCGCCGTTCTTTACTGAAAAGATAACGCCTGCCTCATACTTATTGGTCATTTACTTTGCACCTCCCTTTGGACTTTTGGCCTCAGCTATAAACTGAAGCAAGGAGCTAAATGCACATAGTACTCCATTTAGCAAACTGTATTATAACAATATTTTTATCGGTTGTCAATAAAATTATTGATTTTTCTAAAAAAAATAGGTATAATTAGGTTTGAAAGAGGGAATTGGCTATGCTACTTACAATAGATATAGGTAATACTAATATAACGCTTGGATGCTTTGACGGCGATGTACTTGAGTTTACGGCAAGGCTTGCAACCGAGCAGAGAAAAACTGCTGATCAATATGCATTTGAAATCAAAAATCTTTTAGCTCTTTACCAAATAGGCAGTGAGGAGATAGAGGATTGTATTATTGCATCTGTTGTGCCTATGGTAGCAAAAAGCATAAGTAATGCAGTATCAAAGCTTTGCCATATAGTGCCTTTAATGTTAGGTCCGGGTGTTAAAACAGGACTTAATATTAAAATAGATAATCCCGCTCAGCTTGGTGCTGACCTTGTTGCAGGTGCGGTGGGTGCGCTTGAAGAATATACTATGCCCTGTGTTGTAATTGACATGGGTACTGCATCAACTGTAAGTGTACTTGATAAAAACGGCGCATTTTTGGGTGGAGTTATTGCGGCAGGAGTAAGACTTACTTTAAAGGCTTTAGCTGAAAACACGGCACAGCTTACTTCAATTCCCATTGAGGCACCAAAATCTGTTATAGGCGCTAACACTGTGGAGTGCATGCAGTCAGGTTTGGTGTACGGCACTGCCGCTATGCTTGACGGTTTGCTCGAGAAAATAGAGCGAGAACTCGGCGAGGAGCCGACAGTTATAGCAACTGGCGGACTTTCACGCGATATTATACCTCACTGTAAGTACAACATTATATATAATGAAAATCTTCTTTTAGATGGACTCAAGTCGATTTACGAGAAAAATAACTGACAATTAGTCAGATTACATATATTATGAACTGCACCTTTTAGGGTAGTATCGGAGGTAATAAAAATGACAAACAGTGAAAAAAGAAGAAATCAAACAAAAACGGTAGTATTGGGGGCTGTAATGACAGCGCTTGTAATAATACTGCAATTAATCGGTACTGCAACAACATTTTTCGGCCCGTTTTCTACTGCGGTGGCACTTATACCTATTGTAATAGGCGCAGCTTTGTGTGGAACGGCTGTGGGCGCATGGTTAGGCTTTGTGTTCGGTGTTGTGGTTATTGCATCGGGTGGCGCGGCTTTGTTTTTTGCATTTAATGTTTTAGGAACAATTGTAACTGTACTTGTAAAGGGCACAGCTTGTGGTCTTGCAGCGGGACTTGTTTATAAGGTTTTCGAAAAGTTTAACCGTTATTTAGCAGTTGTTGCAGCCGCGGTTATATGTCCTATTGTTAACACATCTGTGTTTTTGCTCGGCTGCTTTGTATTTTTTATGGACAGTGCAGATGCAATAGCGGCTCAGCTTGGTTTAAGTGTTTCAGGAATGTCACTTTTCTGGGCGCTTGCTATGGGCAACTTTCTTTTGGAATTAGGAACAAATATAGTGTTAAGCCCTGTAATTGTTAGATTTTTAAGCATAGAAAAGAAGAAAATATAATATTATATGAAAGTTTAAGAGCACCCCAAAGTCTTTTTGGGGTGCTCATTGTTTATATGTTTCTTAATTTTTCTAATGCTTCAAGCATTTCTTTATGTATACTATCTCCGATTTCGGTGGTATTTTTGCCCTCAAATTGCTCAGGAGTAATAACATCAAGCAGTTTAAAGTCTACCACCATTTTCTTTCTGAATAAATTTTTAGGTATTTCACGTGTGTTATTAAGCACACAAACAGCAATGGGAACGTTTGCTTTAAGTGCTATTTTAAAGCAACCGTTTCTAAAGGGCAGAAGTTCACAGCTAGGACTTGTGTAACCTTCAGGAAAGATCGCTATTGAAGCGGTATCTTCCCTAATGGTTTTGATAGCATTTATAATAGTTTTTGCAGCTTCTCGGTCATTTTCACGGTCAATAAACAGAGAATTTATTCTATGCATTGCGCGTGAAATAAGGGGCATTTCGGTGTAAATCTCCTTTTTACCTATAAATGCAAGTCGAGCATCAGGAAAAGCGGAAAGTATAACTGCGGGGTCGAAGTCATGCTGATGATTGCAAACCAAAAGAACTCGTGTATCTCGCGGAAATTTTTCTAACCCTTCGGTATTAATTTTAACTCCGCCAAGCTTTACTATAAAAGCCAGACAGTTTTTAAGCAAAAATCTAAAAAACGAGGTAGACTTAGGCTTTTTTTTGCGGTTTGTGAATAAAATCATAACTAAAAGTATTAAGAATTGCAAGATAACAAAGCTTATTATAAACCCTAAAAAAAGAACAGGGATAAGCCACCATGAATAGCTTTGTTTAAGTATCGGATAAAAATTATTAAGGAATGGTATAAGCGCGGCGCTCAAAAGCGCATAAACATAGTAAATATAATACATCTTTTACCTCTTTAATTTTGTTTTCTAACAATAGAATATTCGTCGTAAAAATTAAAATACGGGCAAGAAGC
>JAZNJT010000098.1:0-40867 GCA_045578145.1 Acutalibacteraceae bacterium | reverse complement strand
CATAAATTTAAACCTCCATTATTACTTAGAAGCGCCGATTGTATACTCTGCTACAACCTTACCGCCCTTAATATGTTCTTCAACTACACGCTTTGCTTTTTCAGCGTCCATTTTAACATAGGTAACCTTTTCCTTATCAGCTTCGAAAACCTCAACAATAGGCTCATACTGACAAAGACCTATGCAACCAGTCTGTGTAACTGTAGCCTTATCGCTAAGACCGCCTTCGTTAACAGCCTCTACAATAGCATTAAGAACAGGACGCGCGCCTGCTGCTATACCGCAAGTAGCCATACCTACAACGATACGGACATCGGCACTACCCTCACGAAGAACAACCTTGTCCTTCATTTTTTCTTTGATTGCTTTAAGTTCTGCCAAAGATTTCATATTTATCTTCCTTTCCTTAGTTTGTATATTGTTCATTAAGAAACTCTTCTATCCACTTTATAACCTCGTAAGTGTTAAGGGGTACCCCCTCTAAAACACTGCGAAGCTCTCTTGTATCAAGAATCACCTCATTTGCTTCCCTTTTATGCTTAAAAAGAAAATCAATATCGGGGTGTCCCTGAATTAAAGTGGTCATACTTGATACTACATCGCCAAGCGGCGTGCAGTCAATATGATTTTTATAAAACACCGCAGTAACCACAGTGCCGTGGTTATCGGGATACTCTGAAATGTGCTTTGACTCGACAGTAAGACTGCCGCCTGTCATTTCCGCCTCAAGTTTTAGAAGCGGCAAGCCCATTCCGACCTTTCTTGTAGTTCGTGTGGTATAAAACGGATTGGTAACTGTTTTTAAAACCTCATCCGTCATACCCGAGCCGTTATCCTTAATCACAAGGGTAATTGTATCATTATCTTCCAAAACCGAAATTTCGGTAAGAGTTGCCCCTGCTTTAACGGAATTTTCCGCAATATCAAGAATATTTAAAGAAATTTCCTTCATAACTGCTCCTTTAAAAAGCGTATCACATATTCACCTGCATTATCACAATTTTCAGGTATATCTTCCATATAAAGAAACTCTTGATGTTCTTTTATATCCCAAAGATAATGAGCGTCAGAGCTAACCACTAATTTAGAAATTGGTAATCCGCTCTTTTCTGCAAAATCATTAAGCTTATCACCGTTATGCACCTCTGCACAACAAAAACCTACATCCTTAGGAAAAACGCCTAAAACCGCTATGACACCGTTAGATTCGCGGTCAATGTGAGCTGGATAACAAATTCCGCCAAAACTTTCTACCAATCTCGGAGCCTCCTCCAATGAAACATTGGTTGCGTTAGAAAGAAGATACTCTTCGTTACCTATCACATTATCCTCGCTGTCAAGTATTAACTGATTGCCGAAAATATCTATGCGGTTAGGAACCTTAAAAAGCCTTTTTTCTATTTCCTCGCTAAAAGCCATTGCCGACTTTAAATCAGGAAACAGACAAACCATATGGATATCCTCTGATGTTGTAAGCTCCATACCTGCAACAGCTAAAATATTATGCTTTTTAGCTGCTTCAAAAAAAGCAGGACAGTTTTTACAGGTATTATGGTCTGTAAGTGCCATAATATGAAGCCCGTTAAGCTCACCCATACCTGCAATACTGTCAGGTGTAGAATCATCATCACCGCAAGGTGATAAACAAGAATGAATATGTAAATCGTAATAATATTTTTTCATAGAAAATGACTTAAAAGAACTGCGGTTTCAAAGGTACTAAGTTCACTGGATATGATGTTTATACCCTTTTCTCTAGCAGTTATAATGACATCTTGTTCTAGTGCTACGCCCTCTGCCAAAATAATACAGGAAACATCCGAAAGCGAAGCTACAGCTAATATATTAATGTTAGACATAATGGTAATCCAAACATCTCCACTTGAAGCATTACCCATAACCCAACTTAGTAAATCGCCGATATAAACCCCGTCTATCTCGCGCTTAGGCTCACAGAGTACAAGAGGTGTCATTCCGTCAAGTGCCACAAGACTCTCAACCGTCATTCTCTTCCCCGCCTTTTCTATGAGTTTTTATAAGACAATCCGAAAGCACCGCGTTTCCTTTAACAACGTCCTCAGCAAATGCGCGGCAATTCGGAGCTCCGCATGAACCACAGTCAATACATGGTAGTTCCTTTCGAAGCTTTTGTATTTCTGACATCATTCGCATTGATTCCTGCATACTGTCACTAAGACGGGAAATGGGTTTATAAGCCGGCATTTCCTTGAACAGTATATTCTCTGGAAGCTCATCCTCGCGGTCTTTAGAAAGAAAGTTTCTTGAAACAGGAAGATATCTTCTCAGTGACTGCAGTCTGGCTTTTGCTATAAACGGATTCTGAATTGTAAGCACTCCGCCTACACAACCGCCCGTACAGGCATTAAGCTCTATAAACTCGAGCGGAGGTATATTGCCGTTTTCAACCTGATCCAAAACCTTAATACAGTTATCAATACCGTCAGCCGCTAAATAACTTTCGTTAAATATAGCGGTTGCTTCTCCACCCGAAGAAGCCCAACCAATACCGATTACACCTGAATTTGAAAGTGAAGATATATCATCGCCGTATTTCATTGCAGAAATAAGGCTGAAATAAATATCATTCACAGCTACCACAACATCAACCTGACTTTTATAATCAGCAAAGCCGTTTTTAACATAGCTTGACTTTGCAGGACAGGGTGAAATAAAGCATACTCCTATTTCATCATCCGAAAGCTTAGGATGTTCACGTTTAGCTTTATCGCGAGCCAACATTGCCGCAACTTCCATAGGAGGAAGCATATGAATAATGTTTTCCTTGAGCGACGGAAATCTTAAAGCAATAAGTCTTAAAATAACAGGGCAAGCCGAGCTTATAACAGGTTTTTTAATTTCTTGTTTTTTAAGATAATTTCTTGTGTACGCAGATACAAGTTCTGCCGCGGCAGAAACCTCGAAAACATCATCAAACCCGATCTTTAACAATCCGTCAAGCACGTAATCAACATCGTCAAGATTATCGAACTGACCGTAAAGCGTAGGTGCAGGAAGTGCAATCTTCCATTTGAACTTATCCATAGCGGAAAGCTTACTGCACTTTGCTTTTTTTGCATTGTTCGGGCAAACCCTTATACACTCGCCGCAGTCAATACAACGTTCACCGTTAATAACCGCGTGATTATTCCTTATTCTTATTGCTTCGGTAGGACAATGCTTTAAACAAGTGGTACAGCCGTTACACTTAGTTACATCAAGGTAAACTGAATGTTCGTATGTATTCATAAACATAACCTGCCGAAAATTAATTAATATTAACTCTCATTGTAATATCGGTACCCTCACCGACCTTGGATTTGATATCCATATAATCCGAGTAACGCTTCATATTAGGCAAACCCATACCTGCACCGAAACCCAAGGAACGAATATTGTCAGTAGCAGTCGAAAAACCCTCCTGCATAGCCTGTTCAACATCCTTAATTCCAGGACCCTTATCAGAAAGCAGAATTTCAACATATTCCTCGGTAACATTAACATCGGCCTTACCGCCGCCTGCATGAATTACCATATTGATTTCGCCCTCATACATTGCTATAGATACCCGTCTTATAATTTCGGGCGGTAGCCCTAACTGCCTTAAGTTCTTCTTCACCTGTACCGATGCTTTTCCGGCAGATGTAAAATCATCGCCGTCTACATCGAAGTGAAAGTTAAGTGCTTCAGACATTTCGAGCCCTATTCCCTACAAGACCGTTGCTGTAAAGAATACCGCAAGCCTCATACATTCTTTTTGAAGTTGCAAGTAATACAATGCCACTGTCTTTAGCCAGTTCAATCATTTCGGCAGTCGGAAGCTTTGAACGGACAAAAACAATGCATTTCATATCCATCATTTCAGCAGTTCGGATAACCTGTGAATTCACAAGACCTGTCATTAAAACAGCCTGATCCTTAACATAAGCCAAAACATCACTCATCATATCACTACCGCAAGCAGAATAAACGTGATGCTCTAAGCCTTCCTCACAACAAATGACATCTGCATTTAATAATTCTTTAATAGTATTGATTTTCATAGGTCTTCACCCAACGAGTAGATTTTTTGAAATTTACTTGCTAAAACCGTATTTTTCCAAAATTCCGTCAACATCATCAACAGTAAGACGGCCGTAAACCTCTTCATTAACTGTAAGTACAGGAGCCAAACCACAAGCACCGATACAGCGGCAAGCTGTAAGCGAGAACTTTCCGTCCTCTGTGCATTCGTCAGAACCTATACCTAATCTTTCGCTTAAACGATCAAAAATATCGCCTGAGCCCTTAACATAGCAGGCAGTACCTAAACAAACAGAAATGTTGTACTCGCCCTTGGGTGACAGTGAGAACTGAGCATAGAAAGTAGCAACACCGTAAACCTTTTCAAGCGGTACATCCATACCCTCAGCAATCATGGTTTGCACTTCAATCGGAAGATAACCGTAAATTTCCTGAGCTTCCTGCATAACAGCCATTAAAAGACTCTTATCATGACAGCTGTTTGCGATTACTTCCTTCAGTTTCTTTTCCTGTTCAGCCGTTCCCTTAAAAGGGAGTTTACTGATTTTTTTTAGCATTAAACCAAATCCTCCTTTGATAATTGTACGTATAGCTACCTATATATTACAAGGACATACATATACTTATGTAGTATAACATATAAATTCAATTTATGAAAGACCTTTTATAAATTTTTTTGCTATTTTTTTAACAATTTTTCTCGAATCTCAAAAAACGGCAGCTGATATAGGGCATATTTTAATAAAAACCGCAAAAAATATAACTAAAAAATATAAAAGGTGATATTCAGGTGGCTTACAAAATTGGAAAGAGAACTATTGGTTTTGACAACAAACCCCATATTATCAGCTACGGCTCGGTTGTAGGTAAAAAAGAACACGAGGGCCCGCTCTCTAAAGAATTTGATTATTATACTGTAGATAGCTATTTTGGTGAAGACAGCTTTGAAAAAGCCGAAAGCAAGCTACAAAAGACTGCAATTAATATAGCTCTTCAAAAAGCAAACCTTAAAGCAGATGATATCGATAAAATCTTTGCGGGCGACTTGCTTAATCAGTGTATAGGAAGTTCTTTTGGTATAAGGGAATTAGGTATTCCTTTTTTAGGACTTTACGGAGCTTGTTCTACAATGGTGTTATCAACAGGACTTGCAAGCCTATTTGTAGACTGCAATGTAGCAAAAAGAGCCATAGCAGTTACCTCATCTCACTTCTGTTCAGCCGAAAGACAATATCGTTTCCCGCTTGATTACGGCTCTCAGCGCACCCCTACTGCACAATGGACCGTTACAGGTTCAGGCGCTTTAATATTGGAACAAAACAGTGAAGGACCTTATATTGAATCTGTAACATTCGGTGAAATTGAAGACCTTGGAATTACAGATGTTAATAATATGGGTGCTGCTATGGCACCTGCCGCAGCTTCTACACTGATACACTATTTAGAAGATACAAATACCGCTCCCGAAGATTATGATGTTATATACACAGGCGACCTAGGATATGTGGGTACACAATGCCTTTATGAACTTTGTAACAAAGAAGGTATTGACCTTAGATGTAAACACAGTGACTGTGGAAATATTATTTTTAACCGCGATAAACAGGATATCCACGCGGGCGGCTCGGGCTGTGGTTGTTCTGCATCTGTTTTAGCATCCTTTATTATGCACAGATTTGAACAAAATGACTTTAAAAATATACTGTTTATGTCTACTGGCGCTCTGCTTTCTCCCACATCGTCATTTCAGGGTGAAAGTATTCCTGGTATTGCACATCTTGTAAATATCAAAAAAGATTGACAATTTTTAAAAAAAGATTTATAATTTTTAACAGAAGTTCACCTCGTTGTTATGTAAGGCGGCGTATTTCTAACAAAAAAAGCACCTAACATAGCAGCGAGAATTTTATTTAAGGGGGAATTTTTGTGGAGAATATGATTTTAGAGCTAATAGAGGATAAAAAATATACAAAACTACGAAGTTTGCTTTGCGAAATGAACCCTGCAGATATAGCGCAAATTCTTGAAGAAACAACAAAAGAGCAGTTGCCTGTTGTTTTCAGAATACTACCAAAGGAATTAGCAGCTGAAACCTTTGTTGAGATGGAAAGCGATATGCAACGTCTTCTCATAGATGCTTTCAGTGACCGCGAATTGAAACAGGTTTTTGACGAGTTGTTTTTAGATGATACTGTTGATATTATTGACGAAATGCCAGCCCTTGTAACCAAAAGAATTTTAAAGCAAACAGATGCTAATACCAGAAAAATGATTAATCAACTGCTCGCCTACCCTGATACAAGTGCCGGCAGTATCATGACGCCCGAGTATATTGACCTGAAACGTGATATGACCGTGGCAGATGCTTTTGACAAAATACGCACAGTAGGTTTTGAATCCGAAACAATTTACACCTGTTATGTAATAGACAGAAGTAGACATCTTTTAGGTATTGTTTCTCTAAAGGATTTGTTGCTCAACAGCACCGACTGTATTATCGAAGACATAATGGAAGAAAACATAATTTCTGCCCATACCCTTGAGGACAAGGAAGAGGTTGCACAGAAATTCCAGAAATACGATCTTGTGGCATTACCTGTTGTAGATAAGGAAAACCGCCTTGTAGGCATTGTAACGGTTGACGATGCTATTGACGTTATGCAAGAAGAAGCAACCGAAGATATTGAAAAGATGGCAGCTATTTTGCCAAGCGATAAGTCATATTTTAAAACAAGTGTATGGAGTATTTTTAAAGCGCGAATTCCGTGGCTGATGCTACTTATGATAACATCTACCATTACGAGCGCCATTATTTCAACATTTGAGGCAAAATTAACCCTATTCCCTGCCCTTATTGCTTTCATACCAATGCTTATGGGTACAGGCGGTAACAGTGGTAGTCAATCCTCTGTTACAGTTATACGTAGCATCTCTTTAGGTGATATCGAATTCAGTGATATTTTCAAGGTTCTTTGGAAAGAACTGAGAGTATCGGTAATATGTAGTGTCGCATTAGCTTTAGTAAGCTTTATCAAGCTTTGGATTGTAGATTATCTGATGTTTAATAATTTTGATTCAGGAAGGCAGATAACCGAAATTCTTGTTGTTTGCCTTACAATGCTGTTTACGGTAATTGTTGCAAAGCTTGTTGGTTGTTCATTACCAATTCTCGCAAAAAAATTAGGCTTTGACCCTGCCGTTATGGCAAGCCCGTTTATCACCACTGCAATTGATGCGATTTCACTTGTTATCTATTTCCAAACAGCTATGATTTTACTTGCTTAAAAAATTGGTCGGGCAGTTTAAACTGCCCGACCTTTTAATATTAACGCATTTATTAAATACTCGGAATTTGTACCTTGAATTTAACAAATCCATTTGAACACTGCACATCAATGCAGCCACTATGTGAAGTGATGATTGCTTTTGCAATAGCAAGTCCTAATCCGTAATGCTTATCCTCGCTATTACGGGCGGTATCCACACGATAGAAACGCTCAAAAATTTTTGCTCGTTGTTCTTCGGGAATCTCGTCGCCTTTATTAATTACGCATAGCTTGGCAAAACCGTGTTCTTTTGTTAAGGACAAATACACTTCGCCTTGCTCTTTGCTATGGCGGATAGCATTATCAAGCAATATAGATACAATTTGTTTAAGTTGTGCGCTATTACCAACTACACTGATATTACTCATAATGTTTGTGTTTAGAACAACTCCCTTTTCAAAAGCAACGCTTTCAAACGGGAGTGCTTCACCGTCAACCAATCTACTTAAATTGATATGTTCCATCTGCGGTGTTACGTTCTCGGTACGGGCAAGGTCAAGGAGCTGTCCGACCAGCATTCCCATACGCTCGTTTTCATACTGAATGTTTTGTAGCCACTGATTATCTCCAACCTCACGGGAGAGCAGTTCGGCATTTGCGCTTACAACAGACACAGGTGTTTTCAGTTCGTGACCTGCATCGGAAATAAACTGTTTCTGCTTTTGGTAACTTTCTTCAAGAGGATTGACTATTTTCCGAGCTAAAATCACTGACAAAAAAAAGAATAACACAAGGGCCACTCCACCGAAAATCAGTGTGTATCGAAACAGTGTCATAGCCCCTTCATTGATAACCGTATTATCTTTAAATACAATAAGGGTATACTCCCCTTTATCAGACATATAAAAGGCAAGATTCTTAATCTTCCCGATTATTGTACTTCGCTTTAGTATGTTTTGGGCAAAACCAATTAATTCATCATCAGTATAAACGGTTGGCTGTTCGTTTTTAACCTCAATGACATCTCCGTCTTGCGAAATTGCTACTGTATAAAAGGTAGATAACCTAAACATTGGTGACTCAGTAAAATCTGGCGGGGAGCCTGGGTTACCACTGGGGAATGGTCTGCTTGGTGGCATCATTCCATTAAACGCACCTGTAAGACTATACGTTTGAGCGTGAGCTTTTAGCATCTGCTTATTTTGTTTTGACATTTCAAAATAACTTGATGCATAAATTACACTGAGCGTTCCCACCCACAAAAGCACGAGTATAGACATAATAGCTGCAACAATTTTTCTTCTTGATTTTTTAAACATCGTCACACCTCAATTCATATCCAATACCGCGCACTGCTTTAATCTCACTTTTAGCTTCAATAAAGCTAAGTTTCTTTCGAGTAAAGGACATATATACTTCTACATTGTTGTATTCGGCTTCGCTCTCAAATCCCCAAATCTTCACAGCCAACTGTTCACGGGTGAGAATCTGACCACTGTTCGCAATTAAATATTCAAGGATATGGTATTCTTTTTCGCTGAGACGTACACTCTGACCACTTACTGTACAGGATAAGGTAAGTGTGCTTGTATCAAGAGTAATATCTGCAAAAGATAAAACCCCATCCGTAGTTCCAAGTGTTCGTCTGCCAAGCGCACGAAGACGTGCAAGGAGTTCCTTAGTCATAAACGGCTTTGTTAAGTAATCATCTGCGCCGCTGTCAAGTCCTGTCACCTTATCGTTAAGCTCTGCTTTTGCAGTGAGCATTAAAATAGGAGTTACTATTCCTTCGCTACGCACACGACTTGCAATCTCATAACCGTTCATACCAGGGAGCATAACGTCAAGAATAACAATATCATAGATGTTGCTCTCGATTGCGGCTAAGCCGTCAATCCCATTGGATTGGTGGTCTACTTCATATTTTTCAAGACGCAGAATTTCACACAGTGCTTCTGCCATTCTTTTTTCATCTTCAACAAGTAAAACCCTCATAGAGACACCTCCATATACAACCATTAAACCATAAAAGATTGAAAAATCATTGAAAAAATAAAAATCGACAGTATTTTTAATCTCGCTGTCGATTTTTTCTATTGTACTCGGTAACCCCAATATGTTTTTCGATAATAATAATCTTGAAATTCCTCATACGAATTAAACTCTATCAGTTCATAACCTTCTTCGAAACTAAAAGAAAGTATTTTTTCTTCGTCACTTATCCAACAACGGTATTTTTTATCCGAGTTTTTTTCGTGTTGCGACACCTTCTTTCTCCTCCTTACGTACCTATTTAAAAGGAGAGGTGACTTTTTTGCCACCTCTACGGGAAATTTATTTTTTAGTGCGACCAAGCTTTACGAGTTCATATCGTTCATCGCACATTGCCGCAACTTCGGGTGAATGGCTTACTAAAATAACGCATTTTCCTTGATTTGTGAGTTCACGAAAAATATTCATGATTTCATTTTGTGTTTCGGTATCAAGATTTCCTGTAGGTTCATCCGCAAGGATAATATCCGGATTATAGGAAAGAGCACGGGCAATGGCAACACGCTGTTGCTGACCGCCAGATAACTTAAGCACACGGCGGTTTGCTTCATCCTCATCAAGACCAACGCTGCGAAGAAGCTCGATAGCTCTTTGCTTTTTGTTTTTACACTTATATCCCGCAACATCCATTGATAAGATAACGTTTTCAAGAGCCGTATATTTGGTAATCAAATTAAAACTTTGAAATACAACGCCGATATATTTAGAACGGAAGGTGTATTTATCAATTTTAGCAACGTTTTTATCTTCGTAGAAAATCTCACCATCGGTAGGCTTTGCAAGACCTGAAAGGAGAGATAAAAGCGTAGTTTTACCGGCGCCTGATTTACCTATAATGCAGTATATTTTGCCTTTTTCAAATTCGTATGAAATGTTCTGTAAAACTGGTGTTCTGTCATACGAAAAACAGATATTTTGAAGTGATAAAATAGACATTTTTATAAGCTCCTTTCTTAATCTCTGTTTGCAAGAATCTTTAACGGATCGTATCGCATAATGAACAGTACAGAAGCAAGACTTGCAACAAGTGTCAACAGCAGTCCTACACCTAGCATTTGAAATACTACGGTCAGATTCATTGCGGAGTTTACTTCAGTAATATAATTTTCTGCACTACCCCACATATTCTCAAACGGGTTCTTTCCGCCGCCCATATCATCGGGTATATCCGAAGGCTTACCTCCCATGTTACCGCCAGGGAAGCCACCGCCAAAATCACCTGGGCGGCCAAAGTTTTCTTCCATTTGAGTTTGCTGTGAGCTCTGACTCTCTACTTGACCTTCCAAAAGTGCGTTAGTAACAGGAACCGAACTTACCGCACCCATACCTGCACCTACAATAACGGCAATCATAGTAACAACAAGAATTTCGCACATAAACTGTGCGGCAACCTTCCACTTTTTCATACCCATTGCAGTAAGTACGCCAACTTCATATTTTCGTTCACGCACATTAAAGATGTTAAGAACAATGAGAATGATTGCACCAATGATAAGAATAACAACGAGGAACCAACCTGCCATAGTGCTGAGAGTATTCAATGGAGTTAAACTATTCTCGAAAGCGGTAAGGTCGGGAGATGATACGGTGTATGAATCATCAAGACCGAGTGTGCGAACATCTTCCTCAAATGCATAATATTTTTCGCTATTTGCAAAGATATAGGTTGCCGAGACAGAACCGGTAACTGCACTATCACTTTCTCTGCCTGTGTTCTCATCAATAATGGTTGTAGAAACTTCATCCGAAGCATCGAGGATAGTCTGCAATGCGGCAGCACTCATATAAACTTGGTTGGCAGGGTCTTGGCTTTTGCCAAACACAGACATTGAAAAGTCGTTGTTTGAGGTGCTTGTATAAAGTCCTACGATTTTGAGTTCGTAGGTTTCGGTCTCTACAGACGGGTTAGTAATAATAATCGTATCGCCTACGGCTAAATCGTTAAAAATCGCAAGTTCTTCGGAGATAACACATTCTTTCTCGGTTGTACCTTCCTCAAACATAGTGCCGCCTTCCAAAACGGAAGCCGTACCGTCAATAAAGGCAGTCATAGAACTGTCGCTGCTATATCCGATAACGGAAAAATCCGATGTGCTGAACATTCCTTTGCCGCCACGGTCACCGTTAGGAAAACCCATTCCGCCGCCAAATCCACCGAATCCTGAGTTTGATTCGCTTTCCTCATCTTCAGTTTCGTCGGTTACAGGTTCTAAATCGTCATTGCCGTTAAAAGCGGCGGTGATTGTGTAATAAAAATCCTGAACGGATTCAGCATCCGCGTATTTTTGATATTCTTCGAGGGTAAGCTCTGAAGCATTTCCCATCATATCTTTAAATTGGTCACGGTCAAAACCGCCACCGCCTTGGTCTTTTCCGCCTCCCATCATATCGTTCATCATAGAACTTCTGTCATACGATATAGTAGCCGTGATACTCAGTTCTGCAAGTGTGCTTTCTTTGGCACTTTCAGCGGCTTGTCGGATAGACAAACCAAGACAAGCAGATACAGCAATTACAAGTGCGATAATACCAATTAAAACATTACGTCCTTTTGATCTGCCAATACATTTCAGTGCGTTTTTTATAATGTACATAACTTTCTTTCCTTTCTCGGAATTTCATCCTACACTACATCATTATACTAAGCAACATTGAAGAAAGATTGAAAAGTTTCTGTATATTAAAAAAAGACAGAATAGCAATCGCCATTTTGTCTTTTTTATAAAAGCTACTTATTCTGCATATTTAAAAGTGATATCAAATTTATCCTTTTTAGCTGTAACATTTACAGTTTTAATACTGCCCTCAGCATTATCTACCACAATGTCAACTATTCGGTTTTCGATTTCACGTCTGATTAGATTACGGATTTCTCTCGCTCCGCGTTTACCTCCCACACACTTTTGTGCAAGATAATCGCAGGTCTTTGTATCATACTGAAATTCTATAAGTTTTTCACTTAAAGACTCTCTGAGTTCATCAAGCATCAACGCCGCAATTTTTGACATAGACTCTAAGTCGAGCGGTGAAAATACCACAATTTCGTCAACTCTGGCAATAAATTCGGGACGTAAAAAGCTTTCAAGCGCTTTTAAAGCCTTTTCTTTTGAAACATCAGCCATAGTTTTACCAAAACCTAAAGGCGCATCATTTCTGTCACTTCCCGCATTTGAGGTCATAACGATAATAGTATTTTCAAAATTAACTGTTCTGCCTCCCGCATCTGTTATTCTTCCGTCATCAAGAATTTGAAGAAGAATATTAAGCACATCGGGGTGTGCTTTTTCAATTTCATCGAAAAGTATAACAGAGTATGGCTTTCTTCTCACCTTTTCGGTTAGTTGACCCGCTTCGTCGTAGCCAACATATCCCGGAGGCGCTCCAATTATTCTTGAAACTGAATGTTTTTCCATAAATTCAGACATATCAAGTCTTATAAGTGTTTCAGGAGTATCAAAAAGCTGTTCTGAAATAACCTTTACAAGCTGTGTTTTACCCACTCCAGTAGGCCCTACAAAAATAAACGACGCAGGTCTTTGAAGCTTGCCTGTCTTAACCCTTGAACGTTTAACTGCACTTGCTACTAATTTAGTGGCCTCATTTTGACCTATTATTCTTTGGTTTAGTTCATTTTCAAGGTTTGAAAGCTTTTTAAGGTCGCTTTCTTGTACCTTTGTGGCAGGAATACCTGTCCAAAGCTCAATTACCTTTGCAATATCTGCATCGGTAACAGTATTATCAGATGCAGGCTCATAAAGAGCTTCAGCTTTTGCCTTGTATTTTTCAAGGTCTGCCTTTACCATAGCCTGTTTTTCATAATCAGGATTTTCAACCTCAGCCTCTAATTCTTCGAGTGCCACTGAGCACTCGGCTATTTTTTTATTTACAACAAAAAGCTCGTCTATAGCCTTGTTTTCAAGGCTCGCACAAGCGCAGGCCTCATCAAGTAAATCTATAGCCTTATCGGGCAAATAGCGGTCGGTAACATATCTTTCTGATAAAAGAACTGCCTTTTTAACAATATTTTCAGAAATCACTACACCGTGGAAGCCCTCATAATAAGATTTAACACCCATAAGAATTTCCTCCGCCTCAGCAATAGACGGTTCTTCAATAGTAACAGGCTGAAAACGGCGTTCTAAGGCGGCATCCTTTTCAATATATTTTCTGTATTCCTTAAAGGTTGTAGCGCCTATAACCTGAATTTCACCGCGCGAAAGCGCAGGCTTTAAAATATTAGCAGCATTCATTGAACCCTCTGAGGAATCACCCGCTCCCACAAGGTTATGAATTTCGTCAATAAACAGTATAATATTACCGGCTTCCTTTATTTCTTCAACCAAGCCTTTAACACGGCTTTCAAACTGTCCTCTAAACTGTGTGCCTGCAACAAGACCTGTAAGGTCAAGCAAAAATATTTCTTTATCTAAAAGTCTTGCAGGTGCTGTTCCATTTGCAATTTTAAGGGCAAGTCCCTCTGCAATGGCGGTTTTGCCCACACCAGGCTCACCTATAAGACATGGGTTATTTTTACTTCGGCGGGATAAAATCTGAATGGTACGATATAACTCCTTATCTCTGCCGATAATAATATCTATCTTTCCCAGTCTTGCCTTTTCGGTAAGATTGGTGCAATACTGCTCCATAAATCTGCGACGCTTTTTCTTTGGTTTCTCTTTAGCTGTAGCATTTTCCTTTTTCTCATCGCCTTCAGATTTTTCACCGCCTAAATTACCGAAAATCTTATTAATAAAAGGCATAGCAGGTGCAGTACCTAAATCAAAGGTTTCATCATTTAAAGCGGAATCGTCTAAATCATCAATATTCATTAAATCCATAAACTGTTCGCTCATTTGCTCTATATCTTCATCAGATATATTCATTCTTTTGAGCATATCATCAACTGGTTTTATACCCATTTCTTTGGCACATACAAGGCAGAGTCCCTGAGGCTCAGAATTAGGATTTGACATATCCGACATAAATACTACAGCCGGACGTTTTTTGCATTTGGAACAAAGCTTCATTTTTTAAACTCCTTGGACTAAAAACTAAAAGTATTTATAATTAATTTGAATAAATATGAACTGTTTATATTTTCTTCGGTAAATATAAGAAAATCACCTGCAAAAGCCATAATAAGAGCTACTACCATACAGAACAATATCGCAAAAACCGAGCCTTTAATAAAGCCTAAAACACCGCCTAAGGTACGATTAAGCTTGCCCACAATACTGAATGAGAAAATCTTATTAATTATTTTTGCAAAGAACTTTACTACAACAAGTAATATTATTACCAAAACAACCGAGTAAACTAGTGCCAAAATTTTTGTTGCAACGGGCTTTAAAACATCCTGTGAGGCAGTTTTAGTGGTTGCCGCAGCACTACCTGAAATATCAGTTAAAATCTTATCCTCAAATTCTTCTAAAGAAACACCGAATCTTTCGGCATTTTTTGTAATAAAATCAGGCACTGCGCTTATTGCGTCATTTTCAGCAGACTGTGTGCTCGCCTCAACCGCATTTAAAATGGGTGGCTCTATTATTTTATCATATGTAACCTCTGCTAATGGTGAACTTATTGTGAATGCTAAAATAACAGCTGCTATGAAGCCTGCGGTTTCAACCACTGCCTTAACAAAGCCTTTTTTAGCTGAAATCAAAATTGTTAACAAAAGTATACCTAAAATAATTAAATCCAAAATCCAATTCATAACTTTACCCCTTTACATGCTTTACCTTTTCAATTTTACTGTCAGTAATAACGGTAACCGCATTTGAAGACGTGGCGCAAATATTAACGCCTCCGAAACCAAAAACAGTTTTTTGCTTTACTTCACCTTTTACAGTAATCATTGTGATTTCAGTATCACTCATACAATAAATATGACTGCCCTTAACATCAATATCACTTATAATTCCGCTATAAACAATTTCATATTTTGCTTTACCATTTTTGTTAAGTATTGTTATTCGGTTATCTGTTTTATCACTTTGTCGGTTAAATACAGCAACATAACCGTTGTTAATGGGCTTTAAAATAGAGAGTGCATAATCATTTTTATACTCTTTGAATTTAAAACTTCCCCATTTTATAGACTTAACCTTATTTTCTGTAACAACTGCAAAAGAGGCAGAAAATGATGTGTCAATATCATAAACCAAACCTCTTTCAAGGCTTTCACTATATATCGGAGTAGCAGATTTAAAATTAAAAACATTTATTTCAGAAGAAAATTCACCATTTCTTGAATTAAATGTTGAAACCGCAAGCTTTCTGCCGTTTTTTGACAAACCCACATTATTTACAGTATCCTCGGCAGAAAACCACTCAAAAAGCTTTTTACCGTTTTTCTTATAAACTGTTACAGCCGCGGCATATTTATCCGAAACTGTAGCAATAACAAAATTGCCCGAGTTCGAAATATTAGCTGTTAATATGTTTTTTTCAGCAGTATATGAATTCTTAAGCCCATAGATATCAAACAGTAAAAATTCTTTGCTTCCTTGATTATAGACCAAAGCGCCCGCATTACTTGTCTTTAAAACAGGATTTTCAAAGCCGTGCTGATAATTAAATAATAGCTTTCCGCTATTTGATACAGCGCATAAATAGGAATCACCCAAAACATAGTAATAATTACCCACCCTGACAGTATTAACTGTTTGCGAGCTCTCAAGCGAAATCGGAAAACTACCTTTTCCTATAACTTTAATAGCAGTTTTTGCGCTTTGCAAAATTCCCGCAGGCAAAACACTATTAATAATTAAAACTGCAACCGTAATAAGCACCACCGTTATACAAGATGCTTTGAATTTTTTCTTGTTTTCGAGACGTCTTCCTTCTATTACTTTGATATTGTCTGTCTTAGAATAATGACTTTTTTTAGGTTTAGAAGACATTTTAATATCATAGTTTTGCACACTTTTTGCCTTTTTTTGAGGCTTAGGCTTTGATAAAATTTTATTGCGTTTTCTTTTTTTATAATCAGGCATAACTATTCCTACTTTAATAATAAACTTTTTCTAAAAACAGTCCCTCAGGCGGTGCAGTAACACCCGCTCTGCTTCTGTTCTTTGATTTTAATATATCTTTTATATCGGTTGCAGATATTTTACCGTCAGACACCTCAACCGCAGTACCTACAATAATTCTCACCATATTATAAAGAAATCCGTTTGCGGTAACAGAAAGTGTTATAATATCTCCATCTTTTTCTACAACGCAGTTACTTATACATCTTACAGTGTCTTCAACGGTTCTGCCCGAAGAAGAAAATGCATAAAAATCGTGTTCACCTATAATTTCTTTACAAAATAAATTCATCTTATCAATGTCAAGAGGGCGCTCTATTCTCCAAGAATACCTCTCCAAAAATGCGTCCTTAAAACTGCTGTTAAGTATTCTGTAAATATATGTTTTACCCTTTGCATCATACCTTGCATGAAAATCACTTTCCACATTGCTACAGTCTGTCACAGCAATGTCTTTAGGTAAAAAAGTGTTAAGTCCCCTTAAAAAAGCGGCATGCGGAATATTTTCATCGCAATCTATATGGCAATAAAATTCCTTAGCGTGAACACCAGCATCTGTTCGGCTACAACCCGTGACCGCTGTAGGTTTTCCTAAAAGCTTTTGCAAAGCCTCTTGTAAAACCTTTTGAACTGTAACGGCATTAGGCTGAACCTGCCAACCGTGGTAATCGGTGCCGTCATAGCTTAGTTTTAACAATATTCTTTTCATACGGCACCTCTTTCCTTAGAATAAAATATTTAATACAACAACAGTTGCACACATTAAAACTGCAACTGAGGATAAATAAAAATCTGCTGCTTTCATTTTCATTTGTTTCATTCGGGTTTTGCCCTCACCGCCATTGTAACAACGGCATTCCATTGCCTCTGCAAGCTCATAAGCACGTCTTACAGAAGAAATAAGCAAAGGAATTAAAATTGGGATAAGCGCTTTTACCCTATCTATAAGACCACCGCTTTCAAGGTCCGCTCCCCTTGCCTTTTGTGCGTTCATTATTTTTTCTGCTTCCTCAATAAGCGTGGGAATAAATCTTAAAGCTATAGTCATCATCATAGCAAGAGTATGAACCGCCGATTTAAGACCTACAAATCTTAACGGTGATAGTAGACTTTCAATGGCATCAGTCAAATCGTTAGGTGTTGTAGTATATGTCAGTGCTGAGCTTATAAAAATAAGAAGTAAAATTCTAAGTGCCATAAACACCGCTTTATAAATACCAGCTGTATTTACCTCTATTAACCAAAATGAAAACAGCACCTTTCCTCCGTCACCGTAAAAAACATTTATAACAGCAGTAAAAATAAGCACAGGCAAAATTGCCTTCATATTTTTGAGATACATTTTAAACGGCACTTTTGAAGCCCACACTACCAAAAGCACGCATAAAGCCGAGAAAGTCAATGCAAAAAAGTTTCTGGATACAAATATAAACACTATAAAAAGTATCATTAAAACAATTTTAACTCGTGGGTCTAACTTATGAATTACCGATTTTGAATCGTAATACTGACCGAAGGTTATATCTTTAAGCATTTTTCTTACCTGCTTTCAGCTTTTTCAATTCGTCTATTGCGTTTTCAACTGTGAAAACATCGGTTTTTATATCCAACCCTAATTTTTTAAGTTCTAAAAACACTTTGGTCACAAAAGGGACGTTAAGACCTATATTTTTTAACCCATCTATATCAGAAAAAACCTCACTGACACTGCCAAATTTATAAATTTCACCCTTGTTCATAACAAGAATTTTATCTGCAAGCAATGCCATATCCTCCATTGAATGAGAAATTATAATTACCGTAGCACCTGTGGCTATTCGGTAATCCTTAATAATTTTCATTATATCCTCCCTGCCTTTAGGGTCAAGACCTGCAGTTGGCTCATCGAAGATTATAACCTGCGGTTTCATAGCCATAACACCAGCTATTGCAACACGTCGTTTTTCACCGCCCGAAAGGTCAAACGGGGATTTTTCATAATATTCGGGCTTTACGCCCACTAATTCACATATTTCGGTTACGGTTTTTTTAAGTTCTTCTCCCTCAAGACCCATATTTTTAGGGCCAAATGATATATCTGCAAAAACAGTTTCCTCAAAGAGTTGATACTCGGGATACTGAAAAACAAGTCCTACATTAGAACGAATTTTTCTAATCTCCTTTGGATTTTCCCAAATATCCTTTTCACAGAATAAAATCGTGCCGTCGGTCGGTTTTAAAAGACCGTTTAAATGCTGAACAAGGGTTGATTTACCCGAGCCTGTATGCCCGATAATACCTATTATCTCACCCTGTTCTACGCTAAAACTCACATTACTTACAGCGTCATTTATAAAAGGTGAATTACCGCCATAGGTGTGAGTTAAATTTTTTACCTCTAAAATGCCCAAGTTAAAATTCCTCCAAAGCTCTTTTGATTTCAAGAGCCGTATCCTCAACAGATATCATATTAGTATTAACCGCAAAGCCGTTTTTTGAAAGCTCATATAAAAGTTCTGTGGTTTGGGGTACGTCAAGACCCACCGCTTTAAGCTTTTCTACGTTTTTAAATATTTCCGACGGAGTGCCGTCATCAATAATGCTGCCGTTATTCATAACTATAACACGGTCAGCCTTTTCGGCCTCCTCCATATAATGAGTTATAAGAACCACAGTAATACCTTTTTCACGATTAAGCTTTAAGAGTGTGTTTATAATTTCCGCTCTACCCTTAGGGTCAAGCATTGCAGTAGGCTCGTCAAGCACCAAGCACTCAGGCTCCATAGCAATAATTCCCGCTATTGCCACTCTCTGCTTCTGTCCTCCCGAAAGCCTATGAGGTGTTGAATCCTTAAATTCAAACATTCCCACAGCATTTAAAGCCTCATCTACCCTTACCCTGATTTCTTTGGGATCAAGTCCTAAATTTTCAGGTCCAAATGCAACATCTTCTTCAACAATAGATGCCACAAGCTGATTATCGGGGTTTTGAAAAACCATACCCACCTTACGCTTTACCTCTATTTCGGTTTCCTCGTTTTTGGTGTTAATACCGTCAACAAAAACATCGCCGAGTGTTGCCTTATTAAGCCCGTTTAAAAGCTTTGCAAGGGTTGATTTTCCCGAACCGTTATGTCCTAATATTACCGTGAAACTTCCGCGCTCAATATCTAAACTTAAATTCTTAACGGCTATATGAGTTGCTCCGTCCTCGGTATATTCATAGGTTACATTCTTAACTTCAATTATTTTATCCATTATCATCTTTTCCAAACAGTTGTATTTCCACAAGGCATACTGATTCCCTTATCGGTAACATATAATCCGATTTCATCGGTGAATACTTCACCCTTTTTATTGAGTACAACATAATTTTTAACCATATAATTTAAAATTGTGGGTGAAAGACCGCCCGTGTAAGAATTTAAAAGGAAGAAAATTGCATTGTCAGACAACAATTTACCTGTTTCACTAAGTAATTCTGCTAACTGCTGTTCTAATTTCCAAACCTCACCGTTGGGGCCTCTGCCGTATGAAGGTGGGTCCATAATTATAGCATCATAGGTATTTCCGCGTCTTATTTCTCTTTTCACAAACTTTAAGCAATCGTCCACAAGCCAACGCACATTTCTGTCAGCCACACCTGAGGCTACGGCATTTTCCTTAGCCCACTGCACCATTCCTTTTGATGCATCAACATGGGTAACCTTAGCTCCTGCCTTAAGACAGGCTACAGTAGCACCGCCTGTATATGCAAACAAATTAAGGACTGATACTTCTCTATCTGCTTTTTTTATAAGCTCTGTAGCAAGTGACCAGTTTACCGCCTGTTCGGGAAAAAGTCCTGTATGCTTAAATCCCATAGGTTTTAACCTAAATGTCAAATCTTTATATGCAATACTCCAGACATCAGGCACTTTTTTAAGTGTTTCCCAATATCCTCCGCCCGAATTTGAACGGTGATATATAGCGTGTGCCTCTTTCCAACGGCTGTCACGCCTATTACCAGACCATATAATCTGCGGGTCGGGACGGATTAATATAATATCTCCCCAACGTTCAAGACGTTCTCCCGAATCTGCATCTATAAGCTCGTAATCGTAAAATCCTTCAACTGTTCTCATTAATCCTCAACCTAAAAAATTGATTGTTGTGTATTTTCCTTACCAACGTCTATTCCTAAATGGTCATAAGCCAATTTCGTGACACATCTACCGCGTGCAGTTCTAGTCAAGAATCCTATCTGCATTAAATAAGGCTCATAAACATCTTCTATTGTTACAGCTTCTTCACCTATTGCCGCAGCAAGTGTATCAAGCCCGACAGGACCGCCGCCATAATTAGTGATAATTGTGATAAGCATCTTGCGGTCGAAATCGTCAAGTCCCAATTCATCTATTTCAAAACGTTTAAGAGCTGACTGGGCAGTTTCTTCGGTTATAACACCGTCAAACTCAACCTGAGCTATATCTCTTACACGCTTAAGCAGTCTATTGGCAATTCTCGGTGTTCCTCTTGAACGTGATGCCACCTCTAAAGCGCCGTCACGCTCAATGCCTATTCCAAGTATCCCTGCAGAACGTATAACAATTTCTGCCAACTGTTCAGGAGTATATAAATCAAGTCGCAACAATACGCCAAAACGGTCGCGCAGGGGTGCTGTAAGCTGGCCAGAACGTGTTGTAGCACCCACAAGTGTAAAGTGCGGAACATCAAGCCTTATGGAACGCGCAGACGGACCCTTGCCGATGATAATATCAAGCGAAAAATCCTCCATAGCGGGATATAATATTTCCTCAACATTACGGGGCAGTCTGTGAATTTCATCAATAAACAGAACATCTCCCTCTTGAAGTGAGGTAAGTATTGCAACCAAGTCTCCCTGCTTTTCAATAGCAGGACCTGATGTAACCCTTAAATTAACACCCATTTCACGCGCTATAATGCCCGCAAGTGTTGTTTTTCCAAGACCTGGAGGACCATAAAGCAGGACGTGGTCAAGACTTTCATTTCTCTGCTTTGCGGCGGTTATATATATTTTTAAATTTTCTTTAACCTTATCCTGTCCGATATATTCTTCAAGAGTTTTAGGTCTTAACGATAACTCTGCCTCATCTTGAGTATAGTTATAGTCAGGTGAAACTATTCGGTTTTCAAAATCCATTTCCTGTTCTATCAAGCCCTATATCCCCCTTGCTAAATTTTTTAATGCCTGTTTTATAAGCTCATCTGTAGGCAAATTGCCGTCAAGCCGCGCTACCGCCAAAGATGCTTCACCCTTAGTATATCCAAGCGAAACCAGAGCCTCTATTGCCTCAGAAGCAGTGCTGTTGCTGTTAGCATTTGCCACCGCCTTGATATCGGAACCATCTGCAACCTCTACAGAACCTACCTTGTCCTTAAGTTCAAGAACAATACGCTGCGCAAGCTTAATTCCTACACCTGCAGCAGCAGTAAGAGTTTTTGCATCGTTACTTGCAATTGCAAGCATAAGCTTATCAGCTGTAAACTCAGAAAGAATTGCTACACCTATCTTGGCACCCACTCCGTTTACCGAGGTTATAAGCTTAAAGGCATTAAGTTCTTCTAAATCCGAAAATCCATAAAGGTCCATTGCGTCTTCACGCACAACAAGATGAGTATATAAAAATATTTCACTGTTTTTTTCGGGTAATTTGTAAAGCATATTTTTTGTAACGAAGCATTTATAACCTACGCCCCCGCACTCAACAACAACAGAAGCTGTATCTGAATAGATGTATTTCCCTCTTAATGACGCTATCATTTTTTAGCCTCCCTTACAAAAATTGAATATTTGGAGCCCGAATAATGCCCGTGACAAACAGCAAGTGCTAATGCATCTGCTGTATCGTCAGGCTTTGGTACTGCCTTTAAGCAAAGTATACTTTTAACCATTTCCATAACCTGATTTTTCTCTGCTCTGCCATAGCCTGTAACCGCCTGTTTAACCTGAAGCGGTGTATATTCAAAAATTTCAAGTCCTCGTCTTTTAGCCGCCAAAATTATAACTCCCCTTGCCTGAGCAACATCAATAGCGGTTGTAGTATTTGTGTTGAAATAAAGCTTTTCTATTGCAAGGCAATCAGGCTTATATTTATCAATTACCGATAACATATCGTTATAAATATCAAGCAATCTTTCGGGAAACGGCTTATGTGCCTTAGTAGTTATAGCGCCGTATCCCGCAACACAAAAACGACAACTGCAATAATCCACTACACCGTAACCAACAATTGCATATCCAGGGTCTATTCCCAGTATTCTCAAAGCCCTCTCCCCCTTATAAAATTAATCTATATTAGTATAACATATCTCTTTATAAAAATCTACTATTATTTACTAAAAAAAAGCATTATTTGCCTTTGCGACAAAAAATGAGTATTTGAGAGAAAAAACGAGCATTTAAGAGTATTTGAGAGTTTTTTAAAAACGATAAGTATTTTTTGCGGAAATATGTTGAAAAAACGCATTTTTTTCTTGACATTCAAAGGATTTCAATGTATATTTTATACTGGTTTAATATTTAATTAAATTTCAGTTGTTTCAATAAACCAAAGGGGGATCCTTATGAAAAAAGAGAATATAATTGAACTTAAAAACATTTCGGTAGCATTTGACGGAGAGCAGATTTTAGATAAGCTCAACCTTGATATTAAAAACAAAGAATTTATTACTCTTCTTGGTCCCTCAGGTTGCGGTAAAACCACTACATTACGCCTTATTGCAGGCTTTTTGGAGCCTGATGATGGTGAGGTTATTTTTGAGAATAAAAAAATAAATGGTGTACCAGCCTTTAAACGTCAGGTTAACACCATTTTTCAGCGTTATGCACTTTTCCCTCATCTTAATGTTTATGAGAACGTAGCTTTTGGGCTTAGAATTAAAAAAATGCCTGAAAAAGAAATTAAAGAAAAGGTTGAAGAAATGCTAAAGCTTGTTAACCTTTCTGGTCTTGAAAAACGCAGTATCGATACCCTTTCGGGCGGTCAGCAGCAGCGTGTTGCCATTGCGCGTGCTATTGCTAACAGACCTAAGGTGTTACTACTAGATGAGCCTTTAGCCGCTCTTGATTTAAAACTTCGCAAGGATATGCAAAAAGAACTTAAAAAAATTCAGGAACAACTTGAAATCACCTTTGTTTTCGTCACTCACGACCAAGAGGAAGCACTTACTATGTCTGACCGAGTTGTTGTTATGGATAGCGGAAAAATTCAACAGGTTGGCACTCCTCAGGATATTTATAATGAACCACAAAACGCCTTTGTAGCTGACTTTATCGGCGAATCGAATATTGTTGACGGAAAAATGCTAAGGGACTTTTATG
The DNA here is from genome assembly GCA_045578145.1 of Acutalibacteraceae bacterium. Classification (GTDB taxonomy): domain Bacteria; phylum Bacillota; class Clostridia; order Oscillospirales; family Acutalibacteraceae; genus UBA737. The sequence continues at coordinate 17,147 of JAZNJT010000098.1, read as the reverse complement.
TTGAATTTTCAGGACAAAAATTTGACTGCTTAGATAAAGGCTTTAATGAAAACGAACTTGTTGACGTTGTGGTACGTCCTGAGGACGTTGATATTGTTGGCGCAGACAAAGGTATGCTAAAAGGTGTTGTTACCTCTGTTTCATTCCTTGGTGTGCATTATGAAATTATTGTTGATATCGGCGGTTTTAAATGGATGATACAGACCACAGATGAGCATTTTGTTGGTGACAATGTGGGTTTATTTATCGAGCCTGACGCTATTCACATTATGAAAAAATCTGAATATTCAGGCCTTTATGGCGACTATTCAAGCTACAGTGAAGAGCTTGACCGCCTATCCGATGTAGACTATGTTGAGGAGGAAGATTGATGAAAAAACACTCCTTCGGCAACAGACTTATTGCAAGTCCTTATATTGTTTGGTCGGCTATATTCATAATAGTGCCTTTAATTATTATGATTTACTATGCACTTACCGATACAAACGGTGTATTCACAATAGCAAACATATCTTCTTTGGGTAAATATAGAAAAGCTTTTGGGATTTCAATTCTTTATGCCGCAATAGCAACGGTTATAACCCTATTTCTTGCCTATCCAATGGCTTATTTTATGACCAAACTCAAAATAAGTTCACAAAGAATGTTAATGCTTATTGTTATGCTTCCTATGTGGATGAACTTTCTTATAAGAACATATTCTTGGATATCAATTCTTGCTAACACAGGTCTTATAAACACCTTTTTAGGTAAGTTTGGCATTGGTCCTTTAAAGCTTATGTACACCCCAGGCGCTGTTATATTAGGTATGGTTTATGACTTTATACCGTATATGATTTTACCTATTTACTCAGTTATGTCTAAGCTTGACAAATCTCTTTTAGAGGCTTCTGAAGACCTCGGCTGTAACGCCTTTGCAAAATTCAAGAGAGTTATTCTTCCTCTCACCCGCCCCGGTATTATTTCAGGTATTACAATGGTATTTGTGCCAAGCGTAAGTACTTTTTATATATCACAAAAATTGGGTGGAAACAAGAATATGCTTGTAGGAGATGCAATTGAGTATTTATTCAATTTAGGTCCTGAATATTATAATATTGCTTCCTCGCTTTCACTTGTTTTAATGATCTTGATTTTGGTTTGTCTGTTTGTTATGAACAAATTCAGTGATGAAGATGAAGGAGGGGTAATTATATGAAAATTTTATCCCGAATTTATGTTGCACTTATTATATTTTTCCTTTATGCTCCAGTGCTTGTTATGATTGCCTTTTCATTTAACGAATCCAGCAGTGTATGGGTTTTCACGGGCTTTTCACTTAAATGGTATACAGGTCTTGCGTCTGACACTACAATGCTCACAGCACTTTTGCATACAATTATAATTGCAGTTTTATCAGCCATAATTTCCACAGTGCTTGGAACTGCCGCCGCTGTTGGAATAATGGCCCTTCGTAAAAAGATTACTGCAAAGCTTGTTATGTCGGTAACACAGATACCTATGATGAATGCCGATATAGTAACAGGTATTTCCCTCATGCTGTTATTCATATTCATTGGCAGACTTATAGGTCTTGATGAATCATTAGGCTTTTTCACAGTGCTTACAGCACACATAACCTTTAATCTTCCTTATGTAATTCTTTCTGTTATGCCAAAGCTAAAACAGACAGACCCACACCTGCAGGAAGCCGCTCTTGACCTTGGTTGCACACCCTTTAAAGCATTTTTTAAGGTGGTTCTTCCCTCAATTTCAGCGGGAATTGCAACAGGATTTATTATGGCTTTTACACTTTCGCTTGATGACTTCGTTATAAGTTATTTCACTTGCGGTCATTATCAGACTTTGCCGATTATCATTTATAATATGACCAAAAAATCGGTTACACCTGATACCTATGCCCTTTCGACTCTTATTTTTATAGTTATCTTTACTCTGCTGATTCTTTACAACATTTTACAAAATAAGGCAGAGCAAAAGGTTATTAGAAAGGCAAGGGTGTAAGAATATGAAAAAAAGATTTATATTTTTAACACTTGCTGTATTGGTAATTTGTTCTACTCTTTCGGGTTGTGGATATGAGTATAAGGAGCTTGATTTAAGAGCTGAATATTCACGCTGTTTAGAGGGAACCACACTCACGGTTTACAACTGGGGTGAATATATTTCCGACGGTGCAGACGATACTATAGACGTTAACCGAGAATTCGAAAAAATAACAGGCATCAAAGTTAATTATCTTACCTTTGAAAGCAACGAAACTATGTATTCTCAGGTTAAAAACGGCGGTGTTAATTATGACATCGTAATTCCCTCCGACTATATGATACAACGTATGCTTAATGAGGATATGTTGGCTGAAATTGACACCAATGCCCTATCAAACTATGATCTTATAGACGAGAAATACAAAAACATTTATTTTGACCCCGATAATAAATATAGCCTGCCCTTTAATGTCGGTATGATTGGTATTATTTACAACTCAAAGCATATTAAAAATATTGATAACAGTTGGAATGTGCTTTGGGATAAAAAATACAAAGATATGGTGCTTAATTTCAACAATCCGCGAGATGCTTTTATGACTGCACAGATTTTGCTTGATATTGACCTTAACACCGAAAACAAAAAGGATTGGGAAAAAGCAGCAAAGCTTCTCAAAAAAGGAAAAGGAAATCTTCAAGCCTATGTTATGGATGAGGTTTACGGAAAAATGGAAACTGGTGAAGCATCAATAGCGCCCTATTATGCTGGCGACTACTTGACAATGGTTGAAACTAATCCCGACCTAAAGTTCTTTTACCCAAAGGAAGGTACAAATATATTTATTGATTCTGCCTGTATTCTTAAAAACGCAAAAAACAAACAGGCAGCTATGATGTATCTTAATTTCCTGTTAGAACCGCAAATAGCAACTGCAAATGCTGAATATATTGGCTATGCTTCCCCAAATACAGCGGTTATTAACAACCCTGATTATTACTATTACGGCAATGAAATTTTATATCCTGCAGAGGAAAATATGCCAAAGGTTCAGTATTACCACGATATAAGCACAAAAACCCGAAACCTTTATGAAAATCTTTGGATTGATGTAAAGTTATATTAAAACAACAAGCCCCTTGAGGAATTCCTCAAGGGGCTTGAATTTTACCTATTTAGTCGTGCTTTTTGAAGCCGCGGCGTTTGCCACCTTTGCGTTGGTTATCATTTTCATTGGCGTCATCTTCAACAACTGCACCGTTGATTTCAACTAATGCTTCTCTGCGTGAAAGATTAATTCTTCCCTGATCGTCAATCTCGGTAACCTTAACGATTACTTGGTCGCCAACTGCTACAACGTCCTCAACCTTTTCAACTCGCTTGACATCAAGCTTAGAAATATGAACTAATCCCTCTTTGCCGGGAGCAATTTCAACAAATGCGCCAAAGGTCATAAGTCTTGTAACCTTTCCGCTGTAAACTGCTCCGATCTCAGGATCATTAGCAATAAGTTCTATAATAGAAATTGCCTGCTTTGCCTTGTCAATATCAAGTCCTGAAACATAAACGTGACCGTCTTCCTCAATATTGATTGTGCAGTCACACTGCTCTTGAATAGACTGAATAACCTTACCCTGTTTACCGATAACGTCACCGATTTTATCAGGACTGATAACAGTTGTAAGCATTTTGGGAGCATACTCTGAAAGCTCACTTCTGTATTCAGGAATAGTCTTGAGCATTACTTCGTCTAATATGTGAAGACGTGCCTTATGTGTCTTAGCAAATGCTTCTTTAATAATAGCAGGAGTAAGTCCGTGTACCTTAAGGTCCATCTGAATAGCAGTGATACCTTTGTGAGTACCCGCCACCTTAAAGTCCATATCGCCGTAGAAATCTTCAAGACCTTGGATATCAACCATTGTCATAAAGTCGCCGTATACACCGTCATCCCCTGTGATAAGACCGCAAGAAATACCCGCAACAGGTGCCTTAATCGGAACACCTGCAGCCATAAGAGCGAGTGTTGAACCACAGATAGAGCCCTGTGATGTGGAGCCGTTTGAAGAAAGTACCTCAGATACAACACGTATAGCATAAGGAAACTCCTCAACAGAAGGAATCACAGGAACTAAAGCCTTTTCAGCTAACGCGCCGTGACCTATTTCACGTCTTCCAGGGCCTCTTGAAGGCTTTGTTTCTCCAACAGAATATGAAGGGAAATTGTAGTGATGGATATATCGCTTAGATACCTCTTCATCAAGTCCATCAAGCTTTTGAGCTTCACTAACAGGAGCTAATGTAGCGATTGAAAGCACCTGAGTTTGTCCACGAGTGAACATACCTGAGCCGTGAACACGTGGTAATAAATCAACCTTAGCGTCAAGCGGACGAATTTCATCAATACCGCGTCCGTCAACACGCTTTTTCTCGTCTTTTAGCCAAGCGCGAACAACATGTTTCTGAACAAGATACATAATCTCATCAAGTTTGGATTCGTTGCCTTCAAAACGCTCGTCGAATTTTTCGTGAACCGCATTATAAATAGGAAGTAATGCCGCATCGCGAACAAGCTTATCATCAGTATCAAGAGCTTTCTTAACATCTTCAATGCAGAAAGCCTCAATTTCTTCCATAATAGCAGGATCTGGGTCGTTAGACTGGAACTCAAACTTAGGCTTACCGATTTCAGCTACGATAGAATTGATAAACTTAACAACCTCTTTGTTAACCTCGTGACCTGCCATAATGCAGTCAAACATTAAATCATCATCAATTTCGTTAGCTCCTGCTTCAATCATAGCAACCAAATCTTCAGTAGAAGAAACGGTTAAGTTAAGGTCGGTCTTTGCTCTCTGCTCTAAGTTGGGGTTGATAATGATTTCACCATCAACAAGACCAACATTCACACTAGAAATAGGACCAGCCCATGGAATATCAGAAATAGCGATAGCACAGGATACACCAATAGCAGCCGCCACCTCAGGTGAACAATCAGGGTCAACTGACATAACAGTAGCTACTACTGAGCAATCATTTCTCATATCCTTGGGGAACAAAGGTCGGATAGGACGGTCAATACAGCGAGAAGCTAATATTGCCTTGTCGCTTGCCTTACCCTCTCTGCGAGTAAAAGAGCCTGGTATTCTTCCTACAGAATACATCTTCTCCTCGTAATCAACTGAGAGTGGGAAAAAGTCCACACCCTCGCGTGGCTTTGCCGATGCAGTTACAGTACAAAGAACTCTTGTATCGCCATATCCTGCCATAACAGCCGCATTTGCAAGACCTGCCATCATTCCTGTTTCAAGACGGAGTGGTCTGCCTGCAAGTTCGGTTTCATAAACCTTGTAATTTTCAAACATTTTGCAATCTCCTTTATATTTTTTAGAGATTTTTGTTAGCAATAAGTCCAACACCTTATATTTTTTAAGATATTCGACTTATCGCTAACTACAAAAATCTCTTATAAACTAAACTTTTCCTATAAAACTGACAACAAGGCAGACCGAATTTCTTCGACCTGCCTTTTGCAATTATTACTTACGGATACCAAGACGCTTGATAAGAGCACGGTATCTTTCAATATCAACCTTTTGCAAGTAAGCTAAAAGATTTCTTCTGTGACCAACCATTTTAAGAAGACCTCTGTAAGAGTGCTTATCCTTCGGATGATCCTTTAAGTGAGCATTAAGCTCGTTGATTCTGGTTGTGAGAACTGCAATTTGAACCTCAGGTGAACCAGTATCTCCCTCGTGAGTTGCATACTCAGCCATAATCTGCTGCTTTGTTTCCTTTGTCATTATTTTCACCTCTTTTAAAATTATCCGTAAACCAAGCAATAGGTCATAGGTGTCCCGTTGGGCAGTCACCAAAAGCATAGTATACGGTAGAAAAAGTTAATCCACAGACTAACCTTTGGTATTTTACCACACAATTTCTGAAAAGTAAAGCATTTTTTAAGATTTAACTTGCAATTATTTTTTACAGTGCTATAATTGTCTAAGAAAATTTGCAATACAAGAAGGTGTCTCTAATGTTCGATATTTTTAAAGCTACCCTTTCTCCTATGCTTGTAATGTTTTTGTGCATTATATTGGGGTTTATTACAAACAAAAAGAAATTAATGCCTGAAAATTCCGCAAATGTTCTTTCAAAACTTGAAAATTATGTCATTTGCCCTTGCCTTATTATTAACAACTTTATGACTTACTGTACAATAAATTCGCTTAAAAATCATTATCCTATCGTAATTTACAGTATTTTCGCTTGCTTTATAGCAATTTTCATCGCTATATTTCTATCGAAATTCTTTGTTAAAGAGGGATATGGCAGAAACATATATAAATATGCTTTAACCTTTGCAAACTTCGGTTTTATGGGTAACGCTATTGTTCCGCAGATTTTAGGCGAAGAAATACTTTATAATTATATGCTCTTCACTCTTCCTTTAAATGTTGCCGTTTATTCTTGGGGTGTTACAAATCTTGTAATTAGAAAAGACGAGAATGAAAAAGTAAATCCTTTAAAAAATCTTATTAACCCTATCTTCTTTTCAATACTTATTGGAATGTTTATTGGAATTTTGAATTTAAAGCCTTATATCCCCTATTTCATTACATCAACCATTAGTAATTTTGCCGTTTGTATGGGACCTATTGCTATGTTCCTTACAGGCTTTGTAATCGGTGATTTTGATTTAGTAAAAATTTTCAAAAACAAGAAAGTATATATAGCGACCTTTTTAAGACTAATTATATTACCATCTTTTTTAGTTTTGTTATTAAAGTTACTAGGTGCTAATACACTTATTCTTAAACTTTGTCTTTTCGCCTATGCCACACCACTTGGACTCAATACTGTTATATTCCCCGCCGCATACGGAGGAGATGCAACCACAGGTGCTTCAATGGCTATGATTTCACACACTTTAAGCGTTATCACCATTCCAATAATGTATTCGCTACTGACTTTAATAATATAATTTCATCCTGACCTTGCGGTCAGGATTTTTTTATTTTTTCTAAATTTAGTATTCCAATTACAAAGCAATTGTGATATAATCTATTATGTATATTTATGTATAGGACGCGAAAACGAAAATGGAAGAAAAAACTTATAATCAGAATTCAAATATAATATACGGTAGAAACCCTGTTTTAGAGGCTGTGCGTTCAGGCAGAGAAATTGACCGTTTACTTATAGCACACGGCGTTACAGGGGGCTCTGTTACCGCAATTATCGCAAAATGCAAGGCTAGAGGTATTCTTATAAAAGAAATTAGCCCCCAAAAGTTAGATTACTACTGTGGCGGTGCTAACCACCAGGGTGTTGCCGTTATGTATGCGGCAGAGGAATATTCTACGCCGGAGGAAATTCTCAAAACCGCAAAAGAACGAAACGAAAAGCCGTTTATAATAATTTGCGATGAAATTGAAGACCCTCATAATTTAGGCGCCATTATTCGCACTGCAGAGGCTACAGGGGTTCACGGAATTATTATTCCTAAACGCAGAAGTGCTTCACTGAATGCAACCGTGGCAAAATCCGCAAGCGGTGCACTTGAATATATGAAAGTAGCGCGTGTCACAAATATAGCCAACACCATCGATTATCTTAAGGAAAACGGAGTTTGGGTTTTCGGCGCTGATATGGATGGAGATGATTACACTCTCACAGATTTTAATATGCCCTGTGCTATTGTAATCGGTAATGAAGGCAAAGGAATCGGTACACTTACTGCAAAAAAATGTGACGGAATAATAAGCCTGCCTATGTGCGGCAAAATCAATTCACTTAATGCCTCAGTAGCGGCAGGAATTCTTATGTATGAAGTAGTCCGCAAAAGGAGAAACAAATGAGATTTTTTAATAAAAAGGAAGAAGAGTTTTTAATAGAAAACCCTAAAATTGAATTTGGTAATAATCAAATTGTTTCACCACACGCCTTGACTGAACAAGAGGTTTTATCAGATCATAAAACTAACACTGCTCACAACTCGAACGCAGCTCTTGATAGTCTTAAACAAAGACTTGCAAAAATAGCAAAACCAGAGGAAACAGAAGAAGATAAAGAAAGCCTGCTCGACAAATGTATGCCCTACATCGTTGAGGAAGACGGAACCGATGCTTCAATAGATACCAGACCGCTATATAATCTTCAAAGTGTGGCAGAAATTCTAAAAGAACAAAGTACAAAATCTATAGAAGCTCTATCTAAAAAATACGATTTGATTTTTGAAGACTTAACTATTAAAAAAGATGAATTGCCTGAAGGTGATATTGTAAATCCAGAACCCGAAGAAAAGGTTGAAGAAATTATTTCTACAAAAATCAAAAATGTTCAATCTAATATTTCTTTTGTTATATCTGACCTTGACTCTACAACTATATCTCCCGAAAAAGATATGACTGATACTGCAACTATAACATTTACACCCATTTCAGACGATGATACCTCAAAACACATTAATGTATCTACTCAAACAAGACCTATAGACCTTACAAACGAGCTTGTGAAAATTCCTGAAACAGTGAACGAAGACGCCGAAGAGGTACATAGTCTTGAAAAAAGCGAATTTGAAGAATACACACCAAAAAATGAAATATATAATCAAAAGGATGCGGCAAAGCTTAAACGTTTTTTTGCTATCAAACGAAGAAACTACTTTTTTACAGCATTTATTTCTATTTTTGTAACCCTACTTTTAGCTCTTGCTAAAATTCCTTTTTTATCACAGCTTCTTTTAACAGCACCAAGTGTTAGTATGATTGTTTGCGCTAGTCTCACCCTAATTGCTGTTATTTCAAATATGGATATGTTTTTATCTGTCAAAGATGTTTTTAAAGCAAAATGTCAACCAGATGTTTTGCCAAGTATCGCAAGCACCATAACACTTATACTTGCAATATTTGGAATAGCGCAAGGATTTGATATTCTTGATATATTATTGCTTTTAAATTTCATACTATCAGTAAGAGCAGTTTGTGCTTGTTTGAAAGCCTCATATATGCTCACAAATATCAAGACAGTTTATTCAAATCATAATAAAAGTGCAGTAAAGCTTATAAACGATAACGCCGTAACTTTTTCTATGGCAAGAAACTCTGTAGAAGGTGATGTGCTTATCGCTACGACGCAGGACTGTAATGAAATCACTGATTTTATGAAATATTCAACCTACGGCATATTTTTAAACGGCAAAATATCAGTTATAACTATAATTTCGCTAGTTTTGTCACTTATATCCGCTCTCGCCGCTACCGCATATTTTGACGGTATAATATACGGTCTTTATTTTGCAACGGCTATTCAGTGTTTTGCCTCACTACCCTGTATTTTCTTTATTGATACACTTCCGCTTTACAAAGCAGCTAAAAAACTAAGTAGACTAGGCGCTGCTATTTTAGGTAAGAAAGGCGCAAAACAAATAGAAATGGCTAATGCCTTTGTTATGGATTCCAAAGATATATTCCCAAAAGGCACGGTTACTCTTCATCAGATGAAAATTTTATCAGAAAATAATCTTGATGATACTTTAATACGAGCCGCCGCACTTACCGAATATACGGGAAATACCTTAGCACCCATATTTAAAACAATAGCAAAAAGCGGAAATATCTCAGTTTTGCCCGATGCAGATACCGTTAAATACGAGGAAAGACTCGGTGTTTCAGGTTGGGTTGATAATCGACTTCTGTTTATTGGAAATAGAACGCTAATGGAAACACACGGCATTAAAGTTCCAAGCATTGATGTTGATAGAAGAATACTTTCCCAAGGCTACTTCCCAGTTTATGTTGCTACAAGAGAAAAAGCCTGCGCTTTACTTATTATACAATATAATGTCGATACTAAAATTGCACGCGAGTTAAGACGGCTTACTTCAATAGGTGTAACACTGCTTGTTAATAATACCGACCCAAATCTTACAGAGGAAATGATTTGCGATTATTTAGGTCTTTATGAAGATTCTGTAAAGGTGATGTCCTCTGCCGGAAGCTATATGTTTAAAAACGCAACTGCTCCTACAGAGTGTATGTCATCACCTGCGGTTTACAGAAAATCTCCTATTGTATTGGCATCAATATTGAATTGTGCAACAAAAATCAAACGCACAAATATATTCTTAACTATAACCTATATAATTTGCGCGTGTTTAGGTGCTATAATTTTTGCTTACACCTCATTTGGAGGCTCAGGCGAGCCACTTAGTCAAACCGTTACGTTGCTGTACGGTCTTTGCACAACCGTTATTTCTTATTTAATTTATCTGACCGAAAGGCCATAGGAGGAATTATAAATGTCAGAAAAAAAGAAATTTTATATTACCACTGCGATTGCTTACGCTTCAAGTAAACCGCATATTGGAAACGCTTATGATATTGTGCTTGCAGATATGATAGCCCGTTATAAAAAAATGATGGGATTTGATGTTTTTCTTATGACAGGCTCTGATGAGCACGGTCAGAAAATTGAAGAACGCAGTAAGGCTCAAGGTATTTCTCCTAAAGAGTATGTTGATAATGCGGCTACGGTTATAAAAGGAGTTTGGGGCAGCCTCAATACCGATTATGATAAATTTATTCGTACTACAGATGATTACCATGAAAAAGTAATTCAAAAAATATTCACTAAGCTTTACGAACAGGGTGATATTTACAAAAGCACCTATGAGGGTAAATACTGTGTTCCATGTGAGTCATTTTATACCGAATCTCAGCTTGTAGACGGCAAATGTCCCGACTGCGGCAGAGAAGTTATAGACTCTAAGGAAGAGGCTTATTTCTTAAAGTTGAGTAAATATCAGGATAAATTACTCGAATATTTTGAAGAACATCCCGATTTTATTAAACCCGAATCACGCAAAAATGAAATGATTAATAATTTCTTGAAACCCGGTCTTAATGACCTTTGTGTGTCACGTTCTTCATTTAAATGGGGTATTCCTGTTGAATTTGACCCAAAACACGTTGTATATGTTTGGTTAGATGCCCTCTCAAACTATATTACAGGCGTAGGCTATGACCCCGATGGTTGCAGTGAACTATTTGATAAACTTTGGCCTGCTGATTTGCATGTTATCGGTAAAGATATCGTACGCTTCCACACAATATACTGGCCTATTATACTTATGGCTTTAGGCCTTCCGCTTCCAAAACAGGTATTAGGTCATCCTTGGGTGCTTGTTGGCGAAGATAAAATGTCAAAATCAAAAGGTAATGTTGTATATCCCGATGAACTGGCAAAACGCTTTGGTATTGATGCTGTTCGTTATTATTTACTTTCAGAAATACCCTTTACTCAGGACGGCACATTCACCTACGAAACCTTTATTGCAAAATTCAATGCAGACCTTGCAAACACCTTAGGCAACCTTGTAAACCGCTCTATTGCTATGACCAATAAATATTTTGACGGTAAGGTTAAAAAAGGTGACATTACCGAAACCTGCGATAAAGAATTACTTAGCTGTGCAGAGGATTGTATCAATAACTATTATAAATATATGGACATCTACCACAACGCTGATGCTTGTGATACTGTTATGACATTAGCTAAGCGTTGTAATAAATATATAGATGAAACTACACCTTGGGCACTTGCAAAAGATGAGGCGAATAAGGATAGACTTTCTACTGTTCTTTATAATTTGCTTGAATGTATAAGACTTTTAAGCATTATGCTTTCACCTATTATTCCTGACAGCAGTAAAAACATTAAATCTCAACTTGGAACAAATAATGATGTCTTGCAATTCGGTGAGATTGAAGAATATTCTGTAGATAAAGCTTCTCCCCTCTTTGCAAGGCTTGATGCAGAAAAGGTATTGGCTGAAATCGCAACAGAACAAGAAGCAAAAGCAACGGAATGTGAAAATGTTGTTACAACCGAGCAAATCGGAATTGAAGACTTTGCCAAGGTTGAACTTAAATCCGCTAAAATCATCGACTGTGAGCCTGTGCCAAAAGCTAAAAAACTTTTAAAACTAACCTTGAATGACGGTAGCGGCAAAAATAGAATTGTAGCATCAGGTATCGCAAAATGGTACAAACCCGAAGAACTTATTGGCCATACTGTTATTTTAGTTTCAAACCTTAAACCCGCAAAGCTTTGCGGTATCGAATCAAACGGTATGATTTTAGCCGCAGATTGCAGTGAAGACGATGTAAAGGTATTATTTATTGATAACATACCCGCAGGTGCTAAAATCAGATGATAGAATATTTTGACGAAACACCCCTTAAAGAGCCTTTGATTTTCGACACTCATGCACATTATGATGATGAACGTTTTTCTGAAGCAAAGGAAAAAATGTTTTCTTTGTTTAATGAAAAAGGCGTTGGCAAAATACTGACTTGCGGTTGTGATAAGGAGTCAAGCATAAAAGCGCTCGAATTAGCTCAACAATATGATTATGTATATGCCGCAGTGGGTATACATCCAGGTAATATAGATTCAGGCACTACGATTTTGGAAATTGAAGAATTGGCAAAGTTTAAAAAGTGCATCGCCATTGGTGAAATAGGTCTCGATTACTACTGGGTTCAAGATAATAAGGAAGAACAAAAATCACTTTTTATTAACCAAATTAAGCTTGCAAAGAAACTTAATTTACCTGTTCTTGTTCACGACCGTGAAGCCCACGCTGACAGCCTTGAAATTCTTAAAGAATATAAGCCTCGCGGTGTAGTTCACAGCTTTTCGGGAAGCGTGGAAATGGCAGAAGAATTGCTTAAAATCGGTATGTATATAGGTATTGGCGGAGTTATAACATTTAAAAATGCTAAAAAATTACCAGATGTTGTGAAAATGCTCCCTGAGGACAGAATTTTACTTGAAACAGACGCTCCGTATTTAGCGCCTGTTCCCTACCGTTCAAAAACAAATAATTCTTCTCTTATTTACTTAACCGCTCAAAAAATAGCTGAACTCAGAGATACAACTACCGAAAAAATTTTGAAAACTACATTTGTCAACGCGCAAAAATTATTTGGTTTATAGAATATTTCACCCTGTTTTCGCAGACAATAACTGTGAAAGCGGGGTGTAATTTCAATGGATAACAATAACAACAAAAACCGAAACAACAATCAGAATAAAAACAACCAGAATAACCAGAACAATCAGAACAATCAGAATCGCAAAGATCAAAACAGAAAAGACGACAACAAGTTCGATAGATAAGTTATAAAAGTACAACCCGCTCAAATAGAGTGGGTTGTATTTTTATTATTGTTGAAAAAAACAAAAAAAAATTATATAATAATATTAAGGATGGTGAATAATATGAAAATTGCTTTTTACGGTGCTGCTCACGAGGTTACAGGCTCATGTACAGTCCTATATGCAAACGGCAAAACAATAATGATAGACTGCGGTATGGAACAAGGCGCAGATATATATGAAAACTGTGAACTTCCAATGCTTCCCTCTCAAATAGATTATGTTTTGCTGACCCACGCACATATCGACCATTCAGGTAAAATCCCTGCACTTACAGCAAATGGCTTTAGAGGACATATTTATTGTACCCTTGCAACCGAAAAGCTTTGTAAAATTATGCTCTTAGACTCTGCACATATTCAGGAATTTGAAGCAAAATGGCGCAACCGAAAGGCTAAGCGCTCAGGAGGAGACGAATATGTACCGCTTTATACTGCACAAGATGCAGAAAAAGCTTTGACACGTTTTGTTGCTTGTGACTATAATACAGAATACGACCTTTGTAAAGGGGTTAAAATAACCTTCACCGATGCGGGACACCTTTTAGGCTCTGCAAGCATAAGTATTTCTGTAACAGAGGGTGGAAAAACCGAAACTATAGTATTTTCGGGTGATTTAGGCAATATAGATCGTCCGCTTATAAAGGATCCTAGCATTCCTAAAACAGCTGATTATGTAGTAATTGAATCTACTTATGGTAATCGTACGCACGGCGAAAGGCCTGATTATGTAAACCAACTCACCAATATCATACAAGATACCTTTGACCGTGGAGGAAATGTTGTTATTCCCTCCTTTGCAATAGGAAGAACACAGGAATTGCTTTATCTTTTAAGAATTATCAAAGAACGGGGACTTATTAAAGGTCATACAAATTTTCCTGTTTATGTTGACAGTCCTTTAGCAGTAGAGGCCACCGAAATTTACAGCAGTAATCTAACTGATTATTTTGATAGGGAAACCTTAGAACTTTTAGAAAAAGGAATAAATCCAATTAAATTTTCAGGTCTTAACCTATCTATAACAAGTGAGGATTCGATTAAAATCAATCTTGACAAAACTCCTAAAGTCATTCTTTCTGCAAGCGGAATGTGTGAAGCGGGCAGAATAAGACACCACCTAAAGCATAACCTTTGGCGTAATGACAGTACTGTGCTTTTCGTTGGATATCAATCTGAAGGCACACTCGGCAGAGTGCTTATAGATGGTGCGCCAACTGTTAAGTTATTTGGCGAAAATGTTCAGGTTAATGCAAAAATAGAACAGTTATCTGGTATAAGCGGTCATGCCGACCGTGATATGCTGATAAACTGGCTTGACGGCTTTGAAAAAAAGCCAAAGACAGTATTCGTAAATCACGGTAATGACGCTGTGTGCGATGAATTTGCATCACTTATCGAACAAAAACTTTTGATTTATGCCACGGCCCCCTATAATGCCGCAGAATATGATTTGATTTCAGGTGTTTGCCTTGAAAAAGGCAATAGTAAACGTATCGAAAGATTTATTCCAAAAAGCGATCTAAAACGTGAATCTTCAGCATTTAAGCGCCTTACTGCCGCAAGCAGACGTTTGCTAAGTATAGTAGATAAATACCGCGAGGGCGCAAACAAAGATATCGCCAAATTCGCTGACCAGATAATAGCTCTTTGCGATAAATGGGATAAATAAAAACAGCACCTACTATAAGTAAATGCTGTTTTGTAATGGTGCACCGAGTGCACTGATATCCGAACCTAACACGCCTGCTTCTTCAAGCTCGGCAAAGGTCATTTCCCGTGAGCAATCTTTGTAATTACAGCCAAAATAAATTCTCCCGTCATCCCAAAGAACGATTTTATTTATAAAGGTATCAATTAGTCTTCTGCGATGTTCAACCTTTTTGAAATTTAACTTGCGGAGTCTGTTGAAATAGGCTTCAATATCCTCGGCTGAAATTATGGGTTTTGTCATTTCCTCTTTTATTATTTGGATTGACAATTCTGTTTTTTGCTGTTCCAACTGTTCCATACGATGTTTTGTGGATGGAGTCAGAATGCCTTGCTGGATAGCATTAAGAAGATTCTCTATGCTTTTAAGCGTATCAGCGTATTGCTTTTTTAGTAACGGCAAAGTGGTGTTGGCTTGGTTTTGCACCTTGGTTGCTGTCTCACAGAGCATAGACACCAAATCATCATCAAATACAATTTTGCGAATGAATGCGATAGTTGCATCCTCAATCCATTCTTTTCTGACGGTCTTCTTATCGCAGCCTTTATGATTTTTAACGCTTACGCATTTATAATAGCGATGCACCTTTTTCTTCATATGGCTTGTACCGCTTTCGCCTACCATAAGGCATTGACACTTTCCGCAGAAAAGTTTAGTAGTAAGCAAATATTCATCTTCGGCTTTATGTTTAGCTGGAGCTTTTTTATTTGCAATCATACGCTCTTGAACTCGGTCAAACAAATCTTGCGGAACAATAGCAGGAATACCGCCCGGCTGTACAATATCACGGTATTTGTACTCACCGATATATTTGCGATTATGTAACATACGTGTAACGCTGTTTATGCTGATTTTACCGCCACGCTTGGTGCGAACACCTTTGATATTTAGTTGGTCGGTAACCTCTTGCATACTTGAACCTTCGGCATAAGACTTAAAGGCTTGCAATACGGCAGGTGCTGTCAATGGATCAACTTGGAAAAATTGCTCGGAGTCAATAGTATAACCAATAGGAAGCGTACCTCCATTATATTTACATTTAAGTGCGTTTTCGGTAAGCCCTCTGATAACTTTCTCTGCAAGGTCGGCAGAATAATATTCCGCCATACCTTCAAGCAAAGATTCAAGTAAAATGCCTTCGGCAGTATCGGAAATAACTTCGGTTGCCGATATTACCTTAACACCGTTTTTACGCAGCATTGCTTTATAGTGTGCCGAGTCATAACGGTTACGAGCAAAGCGGTCAAGTTTCCATACAATGACAGTATCAAACAGACCGTTTGCACTGTCCTTAATCATACGCTGAAAGTCAGGGCGGTTGTCAGTCTTTGCAGATAATGCACGGTCAATATATGAGCCAATAATTTGAATATCGTTTTTCTGTGCAAATTCCTTACATTCACGCAACTGACCTTCAATAGACTCTTCACGCTGATTTTCACTTGAATATCGTGCATATATTACACCCGTCATTGTATCACTGTCCTTTTAATTAATTTTCTGAAATTTCCTTAAATGTTCCATCTTCGTTTCTCAAAAAAGACACAACAAGATCTGGTTCTTGATATATATCATCAAAATTGACACCCCATGCTTGCAAAAAGAACGCTAAAACCTCTGCGTAATCTTTTTGCGACCAATCAGTATATCCAATACCACCCATTTGTTGAGAAAAGATAAATTGAGGTTTTTTATCTTCATCAAATGATAAAATATAACTTGGTGTGCGAATAAACAAAGAAACCTTGTACTGAAATTTCGCGCAAATTTCAGCAAATTGAATAGGATGCAATGGTTTATTCAACAACTCTAACATGTCAGGGTGTTCATAAAAGAAGTTTTCATTATAAGCATTATCCATCAAATGAGTAACAATCCCTATATCATTCATTCTTATAAAAAATGTTTGTGTAAAAGGATTGTCGAAAGCCCAATATTTATGCTCATCCGGTTTTATTTTAAAAAGAAGCATGCTATAAGGTTTGCCGCTGAACTCTATCTTTTCTGATAATATAGACTGCAAAAATGTATATTGCATTTTTCGTTGACTTAAATATTCTTCGTCGCAAATCGTTCCATTCTCCGGATGAGCGCGATTGATGCTTAAAGAAAGTTCTTTGAAAAGCATTCCATAAGACAATTTATTTAACCAAAGAAAGATTTTATCTTTATCAAGTTTCACGAATTCATCGTATCCTTGTTCCACAGCACGCTCGATAGGTTTT